>CAMHER010000114.1 GCA_946184215.1 uncultured Clostridia bacterium
TGCTCGAGTACGGCCAGCCCATGCACGCCTTTGACTTCTCCTGCGTCAAGGACGGCGAGATCCATATCCGCCGCGCCCGCGCGGGGGAGAGCATCACGACCCTTGACGGCACCGAGCGCAAGCTGACGGAAAACATGCTCTGCATCTGCGACACCGACAAACCCGTCGCCGTCGCGGGCGTCATGGGCGGCGCCAACAGCGAGATCGTGGGCGACACCGCCATGGTCCTCTTTGAAAGCGCCAACTTCTCCGGCCCCAGCGTGCGCCGCACGGCCACGGCTCTCGGCATGCGCACCGACGCCTCGTCCCGCTTCGAAAAGGGGCTGGACGTCAAGAACACCGAAAAGGCGCTTGAGCGGGCCTGCGAGCTGGTCGAGCTGCTCGGCGCGGGCGAGGTCGTCCCCGGCGTGATCGACGCGGTGGCCGGCGAGATGAAGACCGCGACCGTGAAGTTCGAGCCGGACAAGATCAACGCCCTGCTCGGCACGGACATTGATCCCGACACGATGAAAAAGATCCTGCTCGACCTCGGCTTTGCCTTTGACGGCGAGACGATCCTTGTTCCCTCCTGGCGAGGCGACGTGGAGCACTACTCCGACATCGCCGAGGAGGTTGCCCGCTTCTACGGCTATAACGAGATCCCCACGCGCTTCACCGGCACCGTCTCCACCTGCGGCGGCTTTACGGGCGAGCAGCAGTGCGAGCGCCGTGTGGGCGAGATCTGCCGCAGCCTGGGGCTGGACGAGATCATCACCTATTCCTTCATCAGCCCGACCTATTACGACAAGATCCGTCTCCCGGCCTCTTCTCCGCTGCGCGACAGCCTGAAGATTCTCAACCCCCTGGGCGAGGACACCTCGATCATGCGCACCACGATCCTGCCCTCGATGCTGGAGATCCTGACGCGCAACTACAACTTCCGCAACAAATCCGCCGCCTTCTACGAAATCGGCAAGATCTACTTCAAGCGTCCCGACGGCCTCGCCGACGAGCCGAAGATCGTCTCCCTCGGCGCCTACGGCGAGGGGATCGACTTCTTTGCGCTCAAGGGCTGGGTCGAGGAGCTGCTCTATACGCTCTGCACGGGTAAAATGCACTTTGCCGCGTCGCACGATAACCCGTCCTACCATCCCGGCCGCTGCGCCGAGGTGTTCCTGGACGGCGACCGCGTCGGCGTCCTGGGGCAGATCCACCCGGCCGTGGCGGAGAACTACGGCGTCGATACGCCGCTCTACTGCGCCGAACTGAGCTTTGACGCGATCCTGGCTCACCGCGCGCCGCTTGCGGTCTACAAGCCGCTGCCGCGCTTCCCGTCCGTCAGCCGCGATATCGCCGTCGTCTGCGACAAGTCCGTCCCGGCGGGCGAGATGGTGGACTGCATCCTCGAAAACGGCGGGCAGTATCTGAAGGACTGCAAGGTCTTCGACGTCTACACCGGCGTGGGCATCGCCCCGGGCTTAAAGTCCGTGGCCTTCTCGCTGACGATGCGCGCCGACGACCAGACGCTCACCGACGAGCATGCCGAGGAAACGGTGCGCGCCGTCCTTGCCGCGCTGCGCGAGCGCTTCGGTGCCGAGATCCGCTGAAAAAGGAAGGAATCAACCGCATATTCCGCCACGTTTCGGCAAAATCGTTCCGATAAGCGGCAATCTTCCCCCACTTTGACGGAAAAACTTAAGAAGGAATCCGGGTTTTCCGCGAAAAATCGACTTTACTTGACAAAATAATATGCTATAATAAACGCATAGAGTTTCTTATGTTCATCAGATTTTATCTACCGCGGCGGCGCTTTGCGCCGGCGGTATCATGAAATCAGGAAATCGGAAAAAGGGAGGAACCCGTCATGGAAGATACGACAAGAAAATTTACCGCGCTTGACAGCAAGACCGAAATGAAGGAGATCCTTTCGAGCGTTTATAACTCCCTGATGGTCAAGGGCTACAACCCGATCAACCAGATCGTGGGCTATATCCTTTCGGAGGATCCGACCTACATCACCAACTACAACAACGCCCGCACGCTGATCACCCGTATCGACCGTGACGAGCTGCTGCAGGAGCTGGTCAGAACCTATCTGGCGAAGTAAAAAGAAAAATACCGGGAAACGACAGTTTCCCGGTATTTTTTATATTCTTCTCTCGCCTCCTCCAGGGGAGGCCTTTTTGCGTTATACCACCTGGAAGAGATAAAACTTCAGATAATCCGTCTCCGGCACGCTCCACAGGATCGGGTGATCCGGCGATTGCTGCCGCGCCTCGATCTGCCGCAGCTCCACGCCCGCGTCCGCCGCCGCGCTTTTGAGCATCTTTTCAAACAACGCGCTCGGCATAAAGTGGCTGCACGAGGCCGTGGCGAGATACCCGCCCCGCGGCAGCAGCTTCATCGCGCGGTAGTTGATCTCCTTATAGCCGCGCTCGGCGCTCGAAACGGTTTTGCGCGATTTCGTGAACGCGGGGGGGTCGAGGATGATGAAATCGTAGGGCTTGCCGCCCTGCGCCTCCAGCGCCGGAAGCAGGTCAAAGATGTCCGCGGCGAGGAAATACATCTTTTCCGCCAGACCGTTGCGCGCGGCGTTGCGCCGCGCCATCTCCACCGCACTCTCGGACACGTCCACCGCTGTCACGTGCTCCGCGCCGCCCCTCGCGGCGTTGAGCGCAAAGGAACCGGTGTGGGTAAAGCAGTCAAGCACAGTCTTGCCCCTCGCCAGCCGCGCCACAGCCTGACGGTTGTATTTCTGGTCAAGGAAAAAGCCGGTTTTCTGCCCGTTTTCCACGTCTACGGCATAATAGATCCCGTTTTCGCAGATCTCCGTGACGGGGCTCTCGGGATGCTCGGCGCCCCACCAGCCCTTATACTGCTCCATCCCCTCCAGCGTGCGGATCGCCACATCGTTGCGCTCGAAAATGCCGGCGATCTCCTGGCCGTCCGCACGCAGCTCGTCAAGCAGCAGCGCTAAGAGCATGTCCTTGATCCGCTCCATCCCGACGGACAGCGTCTGCACGACGAGTATATCCGAAAAGCGGTCGACCGTCAGCCCCGGAAAGCCGTCCGCCTCGCCGAAAATGACGCGGCAGCAGCCGAGCTCCTCCGGCGCCATCACGCTTTTGCGGTAGCCCCAGGCATAGCGGATGCGCCGCCGCCAGAAGGCCTCGTCAAAGCGGTCGTTGGCATTGCGCGAGATAAGGCGCAGCCGGATCTTGCTCTCCCGGCTGACAAAGCCCGTGCCGAGATATTTTCCCTTTTCGCTCACCGCGTCGGCAAGCGCGCCGTTTTCGCATACGCCCTCTTCGCGCAGCACCTCCTCGGCATAGATCCAGGGGTGGCCGCCCTCGGCCCAGCGCGTGCCCTTGGCGGAGATAATGCATTTCGGATAGTCTCTGTCAGCTTTCATAGATCCCGATCCCTTTCATACTGTTTTCTGATTAAAAGCGGACGCTTTTAATCGGAGTCTAGTATCAGATGATGGGAAAAGTCTACCACACGAGCAGGAAAAAAGAAAGGACGGAAAACGAAACTTGTCCCTGTTCCCCTTGCAAGAGCAAAGGAAACAGGGACTAAGTCCGTCTCATGCGTAGCATGACTTTTCTGATGAAAGATTATAATCAGAAAACAGTATTACAGCTTCTGCCCGCCCTCTTCCAGCAGCCGGTCCTTCAGCGCCATCAGCTTCTCGGAGAGGTCCACATAGTAGCCGTGTGGGTTCTCAAAGCGTTTGACCTCGGCCCAAAGCGTTGCGACCTGGGCTGCGCAATATGCCCGGATCTCCTCAAGCGAGGGCAGGTCATAGACCAGCTCGCCCTTCTCAAAGATGGGCACAAGCAGCTCGCGCGCCGAAAAATTCTCCATCGTCTTGCGCTTCCACCGCGCGTCCGGGTCACAGATCTCCAGCGGCCTGGTATCGTCCACGGTCTCATCGTGCAGGCAGATATAGTCCGCCTCGGCCATGCCGGTGGAGCGGTTATAGAAGCGATAGACCTTCTTGAAGCCCGGATTTGTGACCTTGCCGACGTTTTCGCTGATCTTGATCCTCGGCACAAGCGCGCCGCTCTCGTCCTCGACGGCGCAGAGCTTGTACACACCGCCGAACACCGGGCTGCTCTTCGAGGTGATCAGCCGCTCGCCCACGCCGAAGGAGTCGATCTGCGCGCCCTGCCGCAGCAGGTCCGCGATCAGCCATTCGTCCAGCGAGTTCGACACCGTGATCCTGCAGCCCGTCCAGCCCGCCTCGTCGAGCATCTTCCGCGCCTGCTTGGTCAGATACGCCATATCGCCGGAGTCGAAACGGATGCCGCAGGAGCGGATGCCGAGCGGCTTTAAGACTTCGTTGAAGGCGCGGATCGCGTTCGGCACGCCGGATTTGAGGGAATTGTAGGTGTCCACCAGCAGCACCGCATTGGTGGGATAGCTGCGGCAGTAGGCAACAAAGGCGTCATACTCGCTGGGGAACATCTGCACCCAGGAGTGCGCCATCGTGCCCAGCGCCTTCACGCCGTAAAGCGGATCGGAGACGGTGCAGGCCGTCCCGCAGCAGCCGCCGATATAGGCCGCCCGCGCGCCGACAACGGCGCCGGCGATCCCCTGGGCCCGGCGGGAGCCAAACTCCATCACTGCCCGCCCCTCGGCTGCGCGGCATACGCGGTTGGCCTTTGTCGCAACAAGGCTCTGGTGGTTGAATTCCAGCAGCAGATAGGTCTCGATCAGCTGCGCCTGGATCGCGGGAGCGCGCACGGTGATGACCGGCTCGCGCGGGAAGATGGGCGTGCCCTCCGGAACGGCCCAAACGTCTCCCGAGAAGCGGAAGTCTTTCAGATATTGCAGAAATTCCTCCCGGAAAATACCGCGGGAGCGGAGATAGTCGATATCCTCCGCGTCAAAATGCAGGTTTTGGATATAATCCACGATCTGTTCCAGCCCGGCGGCAATGGCATAGCCGCCTCCGTCCGGCACATCGCGGAAAAAGACGTCGAAGCAGCAGATCTTGTCGCCGATCCCTGCGTCGAGATAGCCGTTTCCCATCGTCAGTTCATAAAAATCACAGAGCATCGTCAGATTGATGCCGTTGGCACTTTTCATCGTTCCGCACTCCTTTTGTCTGGATACTTATGATTATAGTCTTGCCGGAGGGCAAAGACAAGAACCGTCAGACATTTGTCAAAAAAAGCCCTGAAGCGGTTGACTTCACTTGCCTTTTGGTATATTCTGATAAACGGTGAATTTTGCGAAATACGCTTTATGGGAGATATATATTATGATGAAGGAACTCTTTACGCCCGGCCGTACCGAGCTTGCGGGAAACCATACCGACCATCAGAAGGGCCGGATCCTCGCCTCCGCGGTCGACCTGGGCCTTTATGCCAAATATGAGGCGACCGGCGACGACACCGTCACGGTCCACTCCGTCGGCTTTGAACCTTTTGAGATCAAGACCACGCAGCTCGCCGTCCGCCCGGCGGAATTCGGCTCGCCCAAATCGCTCACGCGCGGCATGGTCAACGAGTTTGTCGCCCTGGGGCTGCAGGTCGGCGGCTTTACCGCCGAGGTGCGCTCAACGCTGGCGGCCGGCTCGGGTCTGAGCTCCTCTGCCGCCTTTTCGGTCATGATCGGCCGCATCCTTTCGGACCTGTTCAACGACGGCCGGGTCGACCCTGTCGTGATCGCCCGTGCCGCCCAGGGCGCCGAGAATAAATACTTCGGCAAGCCCTGCGGATTGATGGATCAGCTGGCCTGCTCGCTGGGCCACACCGTCTATGTGGACTTCAAAACCAATGAGATCGTTCCCCTGGTGGCCGACTTTGAGGCGATGGGCCTCACCCTCTGCCTGACCGACACCGGCGGCAGCCACGCCGGGCTTGACAGCTCCTACGCCCGCATCCCCGCCGATATGGTGTATATCGCCAACCTCTTCGACAAGGGCGTTCTCGGCGATGTCGACCCTGCGGACTTCCGCGCCAAGGGCTGGGATCCGGCCAACCGCCCGGTGCGCCGCGCCATGCACTTCTTTGACGAGAACGAGCGCGTGCCGCAGATGCGCGACGCGCTGCAAAAGCGCGACGGCGAGAGCTACATGCGTCTGATGAACGCCTCCGGCCGCTCCTCCGAGCAGCTTTTGAACAACATCGTCACCAGTGCCACGGGCGACACCAAGCTGGCCGAGGGCCTGGAAAAGAGCCGCAAGCTCCTCGAGGGACGCGGCGCCTGGCGCGTCCACGGCGGCGGCTTCGCCGGCTGTGTGCAGGCGCTGATGCCGACGGACTATTTCCCCGTTTACAAAGAAGAGATGGAACGGGAATTCGGCGCGGGCACCTGCCGCCGCATCCG
>CAMHER010000115.1 GCA_946184215.1 uncultured Clostridia bacterium
AAGGTACATCCCCGCTCCCTCTTCTCAAGGGGGCAGCTTGTTTAATATACCACAGCGGAAAGCGTTTGTCAAGAAAAACTTTTTTCTTTTTTCAAACATTTTCAGGCCGTCGGCCGCTTTCATGTTCGCCTCTCTTCAGGCGCTCGGCTAATATAACACCGAAAAAACCTTTTGTCAAGCGGTTTTTTTGCATTTTTTCCAAATTTTTTCATGCCTCTAAATATTGCGGTAAATTTGGGAAATACTACACCACATGTATGATAAACTGCAAAAGGACGCCGCGTTCCATCCCAGACCGCGGCCGGAATACGACGCGCCGATCGGGCGCGATGCGCTGCGGGCGGTGTTCCGCCGCTGCGCCGATTTTGAGGAGCGGACGCTGTATGTCGGTGCGGAGGGAAGCGTTGAGGTTTACGTCTGCTGGCTCGACGGTCTGATTTCCGCCGCGGAGGCAGGGGAGAATCTGCTGCGCCCGCTGACCGACCCGCGGCGGCTGGACGCGCCGGACGCGGCAGGCTGCCTTGACGCGCTTCTCTCGGGCGGGGTGTTCTGCCCCGCGCTGTGCCTGCGGCAGGAGCTGGACGCGCTGTGCGACGATATCACGCACGGGCGCTGCGCGGTAGTCTTCGAGGAGCTTGGGCGCGCGGTAAGCTTTGATGTGCGGAGCTCCTCCGCCCGCACCGTGGGCGAGCCGACGCTGGAAAAATCTCTCAAGGGCAGCAAGGACAGCTTTGTGGAGACGCTGCGGGTCAACACGGCGCTCCTGCGCCGCCATGTTGCCACACCGAAGCTGAAGATCGCGGAAAGCTGCCTGGGCCGCAAATCCCACACCCGCGTGGCCGTTCTCTTTCTCGAGGGCGTGGCCGACGGCGCCGTGGTGCGCCAGCTCGCCGCCCGGCTGGATCGGATCGACGTGGACGCCGTTGTGTCCATGGGCACGCTGGAGGAACTGCTGGTGGACAAGCCGCGCTCGCCGTTTCCGCAGCTGCTGCACACCGAAAAACCGGATCGGCTGGCCTCCTATCTGCTGGACGGGCGCATCGGCATTCTGGTGGATGGGATCCCCATTGCGCTGGTGCTGCCGGTGACCTTTGCCGAGTTTATGAAGGTCACAGGAGACGGCTGCATGAACTATCTCGTGGCGGCGGTGCTCACGGCGCTGCGCTATCTGGCGCTGCTGCTGGGGCTGTATCTGCCGGCGCTGTATGTGGCGGTCTCGTCCTTTCATCAGGAGATGATCCCCACGCGGCTGCTTCTGTCCATCATCGAGGCCAAAAAGGACGTGCCCTTTTCCACGGCGGCGGAGATCGTGGGGATGCTCATCGCCTTTGCGCTGCTGCAGGAGGCCGGGCTGCGCCTGCCCAACCCGGTGGGCGACACGGTCTCGATCATCGGCGCGCTGATCGTGGGTCAGGCGGCCGTGGAGGCGCGCCTGGTCAGCCCGATCGCCATCATTGTCGTCGCCGTGTCCGGCATCGCCTGCTACACCATGCCAAGCCAGGACATGGGCTCGGCCGTGCGGCTGTGCAGGGCGGGGCTGCTGCTCTCTGCGATCGCGGCGGGGCTTTACGGCCTTGCTCTCTTCAGCTGTCTCCTGGCCGCGCATCTCGCCTCGCTCGACAGCTTCGGCGTAAACTATACCGCGCCGCTCAGCGCTCAGAGCGGCGGCGGGCTGCTGCAGATCCTGCTGCCTGGGCCAAGGGAAGCGCAGAAGCTGCGGGATCCGCTGCTGCACCCGCAGGATCGGAGGCGGCAGCGATGAGGCGTATGCTCTGCAACCTTATTATAACAGGGCTATTATTTTCTCTTTCCGGCTGCGCGCTCTTCCCCTCCAGGCTCCACGGTGTCGAGCGGCTGCTGGTGGTGCAGGCGCTGGGGCTGGATGCCGCGCAGGGTGAGGTGCAGCTCTCTATGGCCTCCGCGGCCGACAGCGCCAGAGGGGAGGGCCCCGTGCGCATGAGCGGCGAGGGCTCCACGATCCGCGCCGCGTCAAACGATATCGTCTCCCGCGCCACGGAAGAGGAGCTCTTCTGCGCCCACACCGGCGTGATCCTCCTGGGCGAGGAGAGCGCGCCGCAGCTTCTGGGCGCCGCGCTGCGCTATGTCTGCCGCTCCCGGGAGATCCGGATGGACGTGCCGCTTTATATCGTCCGCGGCGAGAGCGCCGAGACGGCCCTGCTGGAAACGGGCGGCGAGCGCATCGGCGCCGTAGAGATCCTGGAGGCGCTGACGGCGGCCGCCCCCTCCCGGGACGGCTTTGCACCGCCCTCGGTGGCCGAGATCGCGGGCAGGCTGGAGAGCGGCGGCTGTGCCCTGGCCGCGGCCGTGGCCTGTACGCCCGCCTCCGAGCAGGAGGAAGAGGGCTCGCCGCTGACGCTCTCCCCGGCCGGATGCGCGGTGATCCAAAACGGCGGCGTCGCCGCCTTTATCGAGCAGGAAGATATCCCCGCGCTGGACTGTCTGATCGGAGCGCAGGGCGTGCACGACATTGTCGTGACAGATGCCCAGGGCCAGCGCGTCACGCTGCAGACCGCGCCGGGAAAGACCTCGCTGCGTCCGCTGCGGGGCGAGAGCGGCAGTCTCACCGGTGTGGAGATCGCGGTGACCCTTCCCGCCTCGGTGGCAGAGATCGACGGTCGCGGCGCGCTTTCCGACGCCGCCTATGCCGACGCCCTTGCCGCGCTGCTGGAGCGCGAGCTGCTCTCCGGCATGAGCCGCGTGGTGCAGCTGGAAAAAACGCTGCGGGCGGATTTTCTGGGGCTGGAGGATCGGATCGCGCTGCGCTCCTCCGCCGCTGCGCGCCGGGCGGACGGGCCGCTGACAGACTATCTGGGCACGCTGGGCATACGCCTTTCGGTGAGCGTAACGATCAGCCATTCAAACGATGTGAGGGACGGATGATGCAGACAGACAACTCGATCAGCCCAAATCAGCTTGTGCTGGCGGCCTTCATGCTTATGCTCTCCCCTGCGCTGCGGCTTTTTCCTTCCGCCGCGGCGGCCTGGGCGGGAAAGGGGGCCTGGCTTTCGGCGCTGCTGGCCTTTCCGGCGGCGGCGGCCTATTTGTGGCTCGCCAGGCGCGGCGCGCTGCTGCGGCGGGAGGGCGAGGGGCTGTGCGAGCTGATCGCCCGTGCCGCCCCGGGCCGGGCGGGACGGATGGCGCTTGCCGTGCTGGCGCTCTGGCTCTGTGTTTACGCGGGCTTTGTGCTGCGCTCCGGCGCGGACCGCTTTTTAGTCACCGTGTACCCGAACACCCCCGCCGCCTTTTTCATCCTCACGATGGCGGGCGCGGCGCTTTTGGCCGCCGATGCCCCGCTGCATCAGGCCGCCCGGACGGTCAAGCTCCTCTTCCCCGCAGTGGGGCTGATCCTGGCGCTGGTGCTGCTCTCGTCCCTGGGCCGTCTGCGGGCGGAAAACCTGCTGCCGCTCTCCCTCGACGACGCGCCGGGCGTGCTGGCCGGCACCCTTGCCGCGCTGGACGTGCTGCTGTGGAGCTTTTACGCCGCGGCCATGCTGCTGCCCGGGATCAGGAAAGGCTCGATCAGCTACCGCCGGCTGCTGCCGGGGCTTGGCGCGGGATGCGCACTGCTCTCGCTGATGAGCGCCGAGATCGTCGGCAGCTTCGGCGCGCCGCTGGCCGCGGAGCTGAGCTGGCCTTTCTTCTCGCTGGTGCGTAATCTGGTCTTCTTCCGCAGCATTGAGCGTATCGAGGCGCTGGTCGTGGCGCTGTGGGTCTTCCCGGATTTTCTGATTGTGTCGCTGTTTCTGCGCGCCGCCCGGCGGGCGCTGACGCTCTCCCTCTCGGCCCGCTTCCCCCGCGCCGGAGCGTCAAGGGCGCTGCCGGGTCTCTGCGCCGCGGCTTCGGCGGCCTATGCGCTGCTCTCGGCGCCGGACGCGAAGAGCCTGCAGCTGCTCTCCGATACCGTCATTCCCGGCGTGAGTCTTTTCTTTGCGCTGGTGTTCTTCCCTCTGCTGCTGGGCCTGGGCAAAAGAAGGGGCACCATATAACTATATAATAAGAAAGGGCTGTTGCAAAAGCTGCAACAGCCCTTTTTAAGACTTGTCCGTTTCCTTATTCGAGATAATCCGTCAGACGGATGGCGGCCACGTCGTCCCGCAGCGTCAGATCGCTGCTTTCGATGCGCGCGGTCATCTCCTCGTTGAACTTTTCGTTGGCGTACAGGCTGCGCGCCGTCAGGGCTGTGCCGTCGTTGGAGACCGATACGGTCGCGTCCGCGCTCAGCGGCAGGCGCATGATCACGTGATAGCCGAAGGCGGACAGCACCGGCTCGGACACCTCGTAATCCGCAAGGGCGTTCACCGCGTCCTCAAATTCCTCCACCATCGTGCCGGGCGTGAAGACGTAGCCCTCGGGATAGACCTCGCGGCCGGGGTCCTCGCAGTACTGGGCCTTGAGCTCGGCAAAGCGGGCGGCACGCGCGGCGTCGTCCTCGATGGCGCGCAGCTCGGCCGAAACGGTCTCGGCCTGCTCCAGCTTTTTCGCGACCGTCTCCTCGTCGAGCGGCGCATAGGTGTCGTCCACCGTGCTGAAGAGAATATGTCCGGCGCTGAGATAGGCGTTCTCGGCAAGGTAAGCGAGCGCGTCGGCCTCGGACACAGAAGCGCCGTTCTCGCCGTAGAGCTTGGTGTAGATGCCGTTGAAGAGATAGTCGGCGCGGCTCATGCGGTCATACATCTGGCGGCTGACGTGGTTTTCGGCGAGATAGGCGTTGAAGGCCTCCTCGTCCGCACCCTCGCCGCAGGTGGCCAGGATATCGTCCTGCAGCTGCTGTGCCACGGCGGCCTCTTCCTCCGCGCTCAGCGTCACGTTCTGCTCGGCGGCGACGGCCTCCAGCGTGGAGAGCTGGCGGACGCAGTCCTGCGCCATCTCCACGGTGTATTCGGCAAAGGTCTGCTCGCTGTCGGCGCTGAGCTTGTCGTTCCAGTCAAGGCTCTGGCCGTACATGGCCATCGTGTTGATATAGTTCTGCGCCTGGGCGCCCATTTCGCCCAGCCAGTAGAAATACTCCTCCCAGCTCAGATCCCGGCCGTCGATACTGCCGACGATCTCCTCGGGGGCGTACAGCTCCCGCAGCGCGTCAAGGTTCAGTGTCTTGACCGGTGCGCTCTGCGTCTCGCCCTCGGCGGGGGCGTTCTGCTCCTGTGCCGGCGCGCTCTCCTCTTCGGGAGTCTCTTCGGGAGTCTCTTCGGGAGCCTCCTCGGGGGGCAAAACGGCCTCCGGTGAGGCGGAGACGGCAGTCTCGGCCGGAGATTCCTCTGCGCTCTTCGCGGAGAAGTAACCCACGCCGCAGCCGAGGAGCAGGCAGATGACCAGCAGGATGATCACAAATCTTTTCATGTTCTTCTGTCCTTTCTCATAAAGGCTTGATCGTCTAGCACTATATACCTTTCCCGTGCGCAGGGCAAGGGAAAAGCGGAATTCTTTCAGGATTGTTCACCATTTTCCTCCTCCGCCCAGTCACGGGCGAAGGCGCGGGCCTCGTCGATGACGCGCCTCTTGTCGCGGATGCGCAGGCTGAGGCAGGGCTTGGAGCCCGCCTCGATGCGCAGTCTGCCGCGGTAGCTCTCCCGCGCATAGAGCGCCGAGACCTTTTCCATATCAAAGTTCGCCACCGTAAAGCGAAGCGTGCCCTGTTTCTGGGAGATGTCGGTGATGCCCGCCCTGCCGGCCTCGCCGCGCAGAAGGGAGATGTGGATCAGGGCGTTGACGCTGCCCGGCGGGTCGCCGAAGCGGTCGATCAGCTCGTCGGTGAGATCATCGGCCTCTTCCTCGGTGCGGATGAGGGCGATACGGCGGTAGAGGTCCATGCGCTGCTCGGAGGAGGGAACATAGCGGTCCGGGATCGCGGCGGCCACGGCGAGGTCGGCCGAGCACTCGGCCTTTTTCTCCACCGGCAGGCCCCGCGCCTCCAGCACAGCCTCACTCAGCAGCTTCATATACATCTCATAGCCCACGTCGACCATGTGGCCGGACTGCTCGGCGCCGAGCAAATTGCCCACGCCGCGGATCTCCAGGTCGCGCATGGCGATCTTGATGCCGGAGCCGAAGGCCGCGAAATCGCGGATCGCGTTCAGGCGCTTTTCGGCGATCTCGGTGAGCACCTTGTCCCGCCGGAAGGTGAGATACGCCGAGGCGGCACGCGTCGAGCGGCCCACGCGGCCGCGGATCTGGTGCAGCTGGGCAAGGCCCAGCTTGTCGGCGTCCTCGATGATCAGGGTGTTGACGTTGGG
>CAMHER010000116.1 GCA_946184215.1 uncultured Clostridia bacterium
GGTAATCGCATTTTGACTGGCAGTCAAAATGCGCGGCGGGAGAAGCGCAGTCAAAAAAGTCTGATGTACTTTTTTGACAAGCTGGAAAACACCCGGACCTCAGGTCCGGGTGTTTTCTGTTGAGACTGTCGGGAAAGCGGGGTAGACGTATACAGAACCTCTGCGCGCCCTGCGGCGCTGTATACAACCGTACAAAAAGAATCAGTGCGCCTTGCGGTATTCCCGCGGCGTCATGCCGTACTTTTTCTTAAACACGTCCTTGAAGTAATTGCTGTCGGAAAAGCCGCAGCGCAGCGCGATCTGCGTGATGGTATCCGTCGTGGAGACAAGCTCCGCTGCCGCGTGCTGCAGCCGGGTAAAGACAAGGTATTCATGCACGCCGACGCCCGCTGCCTCGCGGAACTTTTTGCTCAGATGATTGGGGCTGAAGCCCGCGGCCGCGGCGATGTCCGCCGAGGTGATCGGGTGCATATAGTTGCCGGAGATGAAGCGCGCAGCCAGCAGAGTCTGCCGGTCGGAGGTGCTGATGCTTTCCGGCAGCGTCTGGGTGAAGCTGCAGAAGCGGGAAATAAGGAGAAACAGCTCCTGCAGGCAATATAATTGCATCGCCGCCGTGCAGGCGTCGCCCAGCCGCTCCTCCGACAGCATCCGGGTCAGCAGCGCACTGATCTGCCCCTGACAGGACTCCTCCGCGTGAAAAACGTGGGCATAAGAAAAGAAATCGCGGCCCTCCGGCAGTGCGCCGAGCGCATGCTCCCCGATATCCTCCGCGCGGAAATACAGATTGCAGCGCGCACAGCGGTCATGGAGATAGCGCGTGTAGTGGAAGGTCTGCGGCGGGATCAGGATAAAATCGCCCTGCTCCAGGTCATGGATGCTGTCGTTGATCAGAAAGCGGCAGCTGCCCTGCTCGACATAGTACAGCTCAAAGAAGGTATGGCAGTGATGCGCCGCCATTCCGCTGCCCTGCTCCCGGACGGCCCGGTCCGCACAGACCCGGCTGATCTCACGCGGTCTGAAACGGCGGCCCTTCGCTGACGTCATTTTTCCATTCCCCCTGTTGAAAAAACAGTATTATTCAAGAAATCCGCTTTTAAATTCGTAGAAAATTATTGGAATTGCAGTAAAATAAAAAATATGATTTAAAAGAAATTGAGCAATTTAAACAGGAAGCTCCAGCCAAACAGCGTAAAGACAGAGAAAAAACTGCTTGTGACCACAATGCTTCCGGCCAGCGACGCGTCTCCGCCCAGCTGTTCGGCCATGGTGTAGGAGGCAACCGCGGTAGGCGTGGCAAAGACCGCCAGCAGCGTGATGAGCTCCACGCCCCGGAAGCCCAGGGCCGCGGCAAGGCCGAGCACAAGTGCCGGAACGACAACCAGCCTGCCGAGACAGACAAGGGCCGTTGCCCTGCGCGTGGCCGGATCCGTGCGGAAGCGGAAGTGAGCGCCCAGCAGAAAAATCATCAGCGGGCTGGCCGCCTTCGCCACATCCTGCACGGGCTTTTCCAGCACCGCGGGGAGACGGATACCCAGCGCGAGGAACACGATCCCCGCCGCGCTGCCCAGAATCAGCGGGTTGCGCAGGATATCCAGCAGCAGTTTGCGCGTATCCGGCTTACTGCCGCGGAAGCTTTCCAGCGTGATCACGGCGAGCACATTGAAGCAGGGAACGACCACGGCGCCCATGACGGCGGCCGCGCCGATGTCCCCGCCCGGAGCAAGCCCTGCCGCCATCGGCAGGCCCAGGATCGCAAAGTTGGAGCGGAACAGGCCCTGAATCACAACGCCGCGCCTCTGCCGTTCCGGCACCAGCCGGGAGGCGAGCAGAAAGCTCAGCCCATATACGGCAAGGATCGCACAGAGCGTAAAGAAGATCAGCCGCGGCCGCAGGGCCGAGGAGAGATCGGAAGAATATACATTGTAGAAACACATAACGGACATAAAAACCGCGAAGGCCCATTTGTTCGCACGCGGGACGTCCTCCTCGCGGATCAGAGCGCCGCGCTTGGCGGTATAGCCCGCCGCGGCAAGCAGCAGGATCGGCAGCAGCGCCGAGAGACAGAGCTTCAGATCATCCATTTGGGTCAGACTCCTTTGGAAAGGCGGAATAGTTGCATGCTTCAGTTGGGTATCCGTCTGCACGACGTTAACGACAAGGCACCTGAGGCCCTGCAGACGCTGGAAGAGCGGGCACGAAAAGCGCGGGAGGAGGGCTTTTGCTGCGTCCACCTGGCGCTGGCAAAATGCATCCGGGGCGTCCGCTTTGACGATGCGGCGCTGACGGAGGGCCTGGCGGCCTATGTGCGGGGCGTGTTCCGCCAAAACGAGCTGGATGTGGCGGTGCTGGGCTGCTATCTGAACCTGGCGCATCCGGATCCGGAGACGCTGCGGGAATATCAGTCACGCTATTACGGTAATCTGCGCGTGGCGGCGCTCTCCGGCGTCGGCATGGTCGGCACCGAGACGGGCGCGCCCAACGCGGCCTACAAGCTGGACGAAAATACGCACACGGACGAGGCGCTGCACACCTTTATGCGCAACCTCGAGCCGGTGGTGCAGCGCGCCGAGGCGCTGGGCGTGACGCTGGCCATCGAGCCGGTGTGGAACCACATCGTTTACAACCCCGACCGCGCGCTTGAAGTGATCCGGGGGATCGCCAGCCGCAATCTGCGCATCATATTCGATCCCGTCAATCTCCTGTCGACGGAAAACCTCCCGCAGCGCGACGAGGTGCTGGGAGAGGCGATGGACAAGCTCTGCGACCATATCGCCATGGTCCACCTGAAGGACTATGTGCGGACGGAGAGCGGTCTGAAAAGCGTTGCCGCCGGAAACGGAGAGATGGATTATACCCGGATCCTCCGCTTTCTGAAGGCCCGCAAGCCCTATATCCAGGCTACCCTGGAGAATACCAGCAACGAAAACGCGGTCACATCCCGCGAAAGAATAGAGCAGCTTTACGACTCGCTCTGAGCCCTGACCCAGCTCACGCGTCCTTCGCGCGCCGGCGTCTCAAAGAAGCGGGCCGTCCGCTCCCGGCCGGAATCCAGCCACGGATCAAAGCCCTCCGGCGCGATATGCGCGCCATAGACGCAGTCCTCGAAGCGGGCCAGACCGTAATCCCGCCAGGGGCGCGCCAGAAAAATGCTGTGCCGTGCAACGCCCTCTTCACAGGTGAAGGCGCAGCGGCGGAACAAAAAGCCGTCCTTCTGGGCAAGCGCGTGGGCGGGGGCGGCAGCAAAGCCCACGTTTCTCACGTCCCGGACAGAGCGGATCTCGCAGTTGTCGAACACCGCCGCGCCGCAGCCGAAGATAAAATCCACCGAGCCTTCGATCCGGCAGTCCTCAAAGCGCTGGGAAAGCAGGCCGTGCCGGCGCAGCTCATCGGGCAGGAAGCCCTCGTAGCGGTCGATCAGATCGTCCGGCAGCGGACCGAGAAAGAGCGTATCCTGCGTGGAGCGCAGGACGCAGCGCTTCATGGAAAACTCACCGCCGTAAACGCTCAGCGCCACCTCCTGGCCCTTCGTTTCGGGATGGCCGGAATCGTTGATGACAGACAGATCCCGCAGGGAGACACCGTCGGCACAGACAGCCAGCGTCCAGGTGCGGAAGGTATTGTATTCCCGGCCCTGCTCGTCCAGCTTGAGCGCGTAGTCATCCCAGATAAGCCGCGTGCGTTCCGCTCCGGCGCCGAGAAGGGTGAGCCCGGCCTTGCGGACAACCAGCTTCTGCCGATATTCCCCCGGCTCGAGACGGATCACGGAGCCTGCGGGCACGGTGTCCAGCAGGGCGGCGAGGTCATCCCGGGGGGAGATGTGGTATTCTGCCATAAACGACCCTCCAGATATCCATAAAACAAATGTATTATTTGGTAACTGTCACCTGAAAGTATAGCATTTCCTGCGTGTCCTGGGAACACCGAAGGGAAAGGATATCCGTTTTATCCATGCAATTTCTCCTGTTTGGATATGTTAGCGGAGAAGCTGCTCTGTTAAAATGATAACGAAATCATATCGGAACATACAGGCACGAAACCTATCTGACACTTGCACCCGCCCGATACCGGCTTGCAGGGCGGAGGGACGGGAGCGACCATGAAACGTCAACTCAGCTTTCGGCAATATCGCAGTATTGATCTGGCGCTGTTTGCGCTGATCCTTCTCGTCTCGGAAACGCTGATCGTCCGGGCGGCCAACGTCTGGTTCGCCGATCAGCTCTATACCGTTTCCGTCGTCGCGGCCGTGACGAGCATCGTGATGATGCGCTGGGGCCCCTGGGCGGTGATCCACGCGCTGCTGGGCGGGGTCGTGTTCACCCTTGCCTCCCGCGGCGGTGCGCGGCATCTGCTGATCTACACGGCGGGCAATCTGCTCTCGCTGCTCTCGCTTCTGCCGCTCAGGGCGCTGGGCGGGGAAAGGGTCCGCGCCGACGGCTTTCTGAGCATCGGCTTCGGCCTTATGGTGCTCGTGCTGATGCAGCTTGGCCGCGCGCTGGCGGCGCTGGCGCTGGGAACGGCTTTTTCCTCATGCCTCGGCTTTTTTACAACAGATTCTCTCTCAGCGCTCTTCACCGGTCTCGTGATCTGGGTGGCGCGCCGTCTTGACGGGATTTTTGAAGATCAAAAGCATTATCTTCTTCGCATACACAAGGAAGAAAAAGGAGGATACTGATGAAAGCAAAAGCAGCAGATTTTCTCATCTACGATGAAGCGGCCGGTCTGTACCGCGAGAGCCCGGAACAGGCCGTACGCGACGACGTAGAAAAGCACTACTGGCTCCATGTCGGCCGGTCGATCCTGAAGGACTGGCGTCTGTATCTGATGCTGATCCCCATGCTCCTGGTGTTTCTGTTCTGGCGGTATTTCCCCATGTACGAACTGCTGGGTTGCTTCAAGGTCTCCGACGAGGTGCTTCCCGTTTCGCAGCAGCTGTTTTCCGGCTTTTCCTATTTCAAGCGGCTGCTGGTCGGCGGAGACACGCTCTCCATGGAGTTCTGGCGTGCGATGCGCAACACCTTTATCCTGAGCTTTTACGGGCTCTGCTTCGGCTTCCCGATGCCGATCATCCTGGCGCTGTTCTTCAATGAGATCAAGTCGAACATCGCCCGCAGCGTCTACCAGGTGCTCACGTATCTGCCGAAGTTCATGTCCACGGTCGTTATGACCTCTCTGGTGGTCATGCTGGTCAAGCAGGGCTCTCTGACTTCCGGCATGGGCATCGTGTCCCAGGGACTGGCCAAGCTCGGCTGGGTGAGCCAGGACGTGGCGAACAGCGGCCTGCTCAACAACCCCGCCTTCTTCCGCCCGATCTACATCATCAGCGGCATCTGGGAGGGCGCGGGCTATGACAGCATCGTGTTCTTCGCGGCGATCATCGCCATCTCGCCCACCAGCTACGAGGCGGCGCAGATCGACGGCGCGAACAAGTGGGCGCAGATGCGCTACGTCGTGCTGCCGAGCATCCTGTCCACCATCGTCATCATGCTCATCACCCGTATCGGCTCGCTGCTGAACATCGGCTATGAAAAGGTGCTGCTGCTCTACAACACGAACACCTACGTCACGGCCGACGTGGTCTCCACCTTTGCCCAGCGCTACGGCCTGGCCGGCGCGGCCAAGGGCATTGCCTCCGCGGCGGAAATGATGAACAACGTGGTCGGCATGCTGCTGGTCATCGGCGCCAACACCATCGCGCGCAAGGCCTCGGACGTTTCCCTGTACTAAAGGAGGGAGAAAAGCATGAAAAGAAAGCTTGAGATTTCGGAGCTGATCTTCAAGATCATCAGCTACACGCTGCTCACGATTTTCGCGCTGGCCTGTCTGTATCCCTTCGTCTATGCGATCTCCGCCGCCGTCAGCGGCCGAACCGCGGTCGAGTACGGCCAGATCGTCCTCTTCCCGAAAAACGTCCAGTTTGACGCTTTCCGCCGCATGTTCGGCGACAACATGTTCTGGAACGCGTATTCCAACACCCTGTTCATCACCTTCTACGGCACGGTCTGGGCGCTGTTCTACTCGATCCTCGGCGCCTACGCGCTGTCGAAGAAGAGACTGCTCTTCCGCAAATTCTTCAACTTCTTCCTGGTCTTCACCATGTGGTTTGCGGCCGGCATCGTTCCTCAATACCTCAACTACCTGGACACCAAGGAAGTATTCAACGCCATCGGCATCTTCGATGACAAGTGGCTCGTCGTCATCGCCATGGGCATGGCTGCCATGAACATCATCCTGCTGCGCAACGCCT
>CAMHER010000117.1 GCA_946184215.1 uncultured Clostridia bacterium
CGCGGCGGCGGAGCAGATCGCGCCGGCCGCTTTTCCGTGGGACAAAAGCCTTTGTCCTCTGAGAATAGTATACAATTATCTCGCAAGATTCTCAATGCAGAAATGGGTTATGTGGTCATTTTCTACGATACAGTCATTTTTTGGAGTTTCTTTTGGACATTATTTAAGGATTTGTTAAACAACGCCCAAAGTGTGGCTCTCAATCATTCCCGATTTTGAGACAAAATCTCACGCGTCTCATTTCGTCTCACCATCCATGCAAAAATGAGAAAAACGCTCCGTCTTTCGGGGCGTTTTTCTCATGTCTCTATGTGCAGTTTGCCGGATGATCCTTCCACCGGGACAGGGCGCTTACCGGCCTGTCCCGCGACAGGCTGCGCCACCGTGCCCTTTTGCCGCTGTGGGCATCCTGCATAAGCGCCCGCTCAGGGCTTCTGCTTGATCAGGCGCGGGATGATGCCGTACTTCTTCATGCGGCGGTAGAGCGTGGCGCGGCTGATGCCGAGGCGCTCGGCGGCGGCGTCCACATCCCCGTTGCAGATGGTCAGCGCGGCGATGATCCCCCCCTCCCCCGCATTGGACAGGAGGGTCGCGTCGGCTGGGGCCTCCGGCTCTCGCCGCTCCAGTGACAGGACAAGGTTCTCGCTTGTCAGCGTGCTGCCCGCGCTGATGTAATAGGCACGGGCAATGCTGTTTTGCAGCTCGCGCACATTGCCCGGCCAGTCATAGGCGCGCAGTCCCTCCAGAAATTCCGGCGTCATGCTCTTCGGGGTGTCGGAGCTGCTCTCGTTCAGCCCGCGCAGAAAATACTCGGCATAGAGCGCAAGATCCTCCGGCCGCTCCCGCAGGGGCGGGATGTCCAGCTTGAGACTGCTCAGGCGGAAATACATGTCCCTGCGAAAGCTGTCCCGCTCGACAAGTCGACTCAGCTGCTGGCTGGTGGAGGCGATGATGCGGATGTCGAGCTGGATGGGCTGCGTGCTGCCGAGGCGCTGGATGCTGTGGGTTTCCACCGCCCGCAGGAGCTTCTGCTGCATCTCCAGCGGCATGTTGGAGACCTCGTCGAGAAACAGCGTGCCGTTGTCTGCCAGCTCAAAGCGGCCGGGCTTGCCCTCCGCGGCTCTGCCGGGGAAGGCGCTGGCCTCATAGCCGAAGAGCTCCATTTCGAAAAGCTCGCGCGGAATGGACGCGCAGTTGACCACGACAAAGGGCCCGTCGGCGTTCCGGCTTGCGTTGTGGATCGCCTGGGCCAGCACCTCCTTGCCGCTCCCGCTCTCGCCCTGGATCAGGATATTGCCCTCATAGCGGGCAAACTTTGCCGCCAGGGCCAGGGTCTTTTTCATGCTGTCGTTTTCGGTGAGAATGCTGCGGAAGGTGAAAACGGCGCGGTTACCGGAGAGCTTGTTGACCGAGCTGATCAGCTGGGTCTGCGGGCGAAGCGTGACGCTGTAGGCCCGTTCATATTCCGTCAGCGGGGTGACAACGATGCTGCAGTAGATGGTCTCATCACCGATATGCAGGGCCATGTTGTCAGAGACGAAGGGTTCGCCGCTTTTCCAGTTTTTGTTTTCCAGGCCGACGCTCTTGACGATGCCCTCCAGTCCTATGCGGCGCAGTCCCGCAAGGTCGGTCTTCAGCAGTTTCTCCGCTGCGCTGTTCATCCAGAAGGGCTCGCGATTCTGGTCCAGGAACAGGATGCCGTCCCGGCTGCTCTCCAGCGCCGCGTTCATCATCTGAGCGTTGTAGGCCTGGCGGATCTGCCCCTCGATGCCGATGGCCGCCGCCTGTACCATGCCGAGCGTGTGCGGGTGCGCCTTGCCAATATCTCCGGAGATGTTGATGCAGCCCACGATTTCGCCGTTCGGCCCATGGATGGGCGCGGCGGAGCAGGTCCAGCCGTGGTGCGTGACGCAGTAGTGCTCCGGCCCCACCATCTGGATCGGGATGTCATAGTCCAGCGCCACGCTGATGGCGTTGGTGCCAACCTCCAGATTGCTCCACATGGCGCCCGGCATGAAGCGCATGTCCTGCGAGCGGGAGACGATCTCCTCGTCCCCCATCATCTCCAGCAGATAGCCCGCGCTGTCGGTCAGCACGACGAGAAAGCCGGAAGCGCGGATGATGTCAAAAACCTGCCGCATGACGGGGATGGCAATCTCCAGAAAAAGCTTGTTTGCCGTCCGTGCGCTCTCGAGCACGTTTGCGTCGATATGCCGCCCCTCGCCCCCGGAGGGGTTGAGCCCCGCCGCCCGGCATCTGCGCCAGGATTCGGCGATAGGGGCCCGGACCTCGGGGCTCATCTTGCCCTCAAAGACGTAGTCCGCCCAGAGCGCTGTCATTTTTGAAATGTCCATATTCCACCCCTCAGCCCAGTATTGTTTCCGTGATCTCTTTCGCCGTGATCGCGCCGAAGAGCGCGCCGATGTCAAAGCCCGCCAGCGTCTCCGCCAGGGCCTGCCGTGTCAGCGGGACGTCCCGCAGCGCCTCGCACAGGGCGGTGTTCGGCGCCGCTGCCATGTAGTCCCCGTAAAAGGCGATCTCCTGGATGCGCCCCTCGTGCGTGTTCATCCGCACTTCCAGGGTGCCGCCCGGAAAGCGCCGCCGGTTTTTCATCTCAAAGTCCGGGCTGCGCCCGTAGGTCCACTCCCAGCTGCGGTACTTCTCCTCCGCCAGCTTCCGCACGGCCGCCAACTCCTCGTCAGTGAGCGTCTCACGGAGCATACCGTCCTGCGTGAGCTCCCGGAGCAGCCGCTCCCGAAACTGCGCGAGGTCTGCGTCCGCGGGGAGATAGTCCCGGATGTTCCCCACGCGGGAGCGAACCGATTTGGCGCTTTTGGAGCGGAACTTTGCCGGGTCCGCTTTCAGCGCGCCCTCAATCATGGCCGGGTCGGAATCGAAGAGCAGCGTGCCGTGGTGGAGGATCCTGCCGTTCGTGATCCGCTGCGCCACACCGGAGACCTTTTTCCCGCCGACGAGAATGTCGTTTCTTCCGCTGGTCTCCGCGTCCACGCCCATGGCGGCCAGCGCCCGGCAGACCGGGTCGGTAAAGCGCCGGATCGTGAGCTCCTCCGCGTTCCCCACGTCGCAGATAAAGGAGTAATTGAGGTTTCCGAGATCGTGGTATACCGCGCCGCCGCCCGTCATTCGCCGCACCACGGTGACGCCGTGTTTTTCTACGAAGGCGGCGTTGATCTCCTCTGCCGTGTTCTGGTTCAGCCCGATGACGACGGTGTTGGCATTCTGCCAGAGCAGCAGCCAGTCGCCCTCGCGGAAGTGTTCCAGAACATACTGTTCCAGCGCGAGATTATAGCAAGGATCCACAGAACCCGTTTCCAGGTAATGCACGGGCATCGCGCGTTCCCTCCTTTCCTGCAGAGCGCAGACGGAGCGCCCCTCAGCCCTTCTTTGCTTCGGCTTTTTCCAGGAAGCGCTGCCTCTTGATGATCACGCGCTCGTGGGTTCCCTGGCCGATCAGGCCGCATTCGTCAAAGGCGCGGACCTCGAAGGTGAGCTTGCGGCCGTCGATCGCGGTGAGCCGGCTCTCCGCCCAGACCTTCATCCCCACGGGGGTCGCGGCCTCATGGCTGACGGAGAGCCCGGTGCCGACCGTGCTCTGCCCCTCTTCCAGTTCCGGCGCGACCGAGCTCTGCGCGGCCTCTTCCATCAGGGCGATCATGTAGGGCGTCGAAAAGACATGCAAATCGCCGGACCCGACACTGGCGGCTGTGTTCCGGTCGTTGACCGTACATTCCGCGTGTCCCTGAATGTTGATTTTAAGCATGACAAATCCCTCCGAATCCTTCATTTTTCTTGGTTACCTGCATTCTAACCGAAATATGGCAGTATATCAAGCCCTTGCGTTCAACTGATCTGTTGGCCCGGTGCACAGCCGGCCGCCTGCATTCTTCTTCAAAGCGCAGCAGACCAGCTCCCTGCAAGAAAAAACGAATGTGCTGAGAAAAAGTTTGGAAAATGTGTGCTGACCGCCGGAATTGTTTTTATCAAGTACGTTATGAACACTCGGACCACATTGTCTGACCGAAATGGATATTTCGGTCAGATTTCTTTATTTTTCAACGGTTTGCGGGCTCTTTTTGGGCCTCATTTTTAGGATAAAACAAAAAGATATTTAAACCAATCGACAGGACTTGAACCTCCGACCCCCTATTATTGAGGATATTTAAGGGCGGATTTCACGCTATTTTTTGCGCGGAATCCGCCCTCTTTTCGTTTCTGTGACTGTTAAATTTTTAAGTCTGGGGAATCAACTTGCTGTCGAACAAATCGGATGCGTTGACGAGATCCTGCTTGTAAGCAGAAGAGCCGGAAAGATTGCGGAGCAGGATCTTTCTCTCATCCTTGTACTCAGGACCAATGAAACCCAGCCGTAGCAGAAAGCAGCGGAATGTATATTTCTCATTCACTGTAGGCTTTTGCTTGCATGCAATCTTGTGCTGATTCCGGGCAAGGGCACACAGGGATGCAACAAAGTGTGTGTATGCCTTCGTTTCCTCCTCGGACAGCTGACGATCGAACCAGGGGAATAAGATTTGATTCTCCTGAACCTCAACAGGCAGAGCGTCGACCTCCAGGGCCTTTCGGATCAGATCTCCCTTGGAAATCAGCAGATTCTGCAGATTTTCGAGGTTCTGCTGCGAAAACAGAGAAACAGGAAGGGAAATACTGACTCCGGCGGCCTCTTCCGGTTGATCGCATTCCAGTTTTGCGTCTAACGCAAAGAACTGATGCTCTTCCAGCGCTTGCTACAACTGTGTTAACGTAGTTGGCTCCACAGAGTCGTCTGCATACACCACCCCTTTGCTGTCTATCCGGTAAGGCCCTACCTCATACGAAAAAGAAGGTGCTCCCAGATAGCTGAAAGGTAGATGTGTGTGTGCCGCGATCGTGTGAACCAGCAGTTTCCGATCGCTCCCGGAAACATCGTAATTCAAGTATTTTGTGTGTTGTTCCATAGAAAAACCTCCTTAAAAATTGGGGATTCTGTAAATTAAGAGATCTTGGCATGACGCAAGAGGACTACGTCGGCGCTTTGGTATGGAATCGCAAGGGGATAGAGATCCTAAACCAGATCACAAAAAATGTTGAGCCCATACATGAGCATGATATCTTTCGAGATCGAGTTAAAAGCTATCAAATCATGGGTGAGAATGTATCGTATCTGGATATCCGAGGCTTCTTTGAAGGCAGGACGGTGAATCTGGTGTCCGGCTGACGCGTCTGCAGAATGACGGTATGGTCTTGAACTGAATGGGCCTGACGGGAAATGATGTGCATCAAAACGAAAGGGAAGCACTCTTCCCCTGCCGAAACCGTCTGTTTTTCTTCGGAGAGACAGGCGGTTTTTCTTTACGAGCAAGAAACTCGAGTATGGTGTGGATTTTATCTTGCAATATACTGGGATCTATACTATAATGATGCCGAAAACCGCATAGTGATCGATGGGGAGCTCGTTGGAGCTGAGAGGAAGGATCACCTTCGACCCACTGACCTGATTTGGATCATGCCAACGTAGGGATTCGATTTTTTACCGAAGCGTCCGATCAGGGTGCTTCGGTTTTTTCATTCTCATTTTGAAGGGAGGGAACGGCAGTTTCCGCACAGCGGCAGGCAGGAGGGGAGCGCCTCAGGTCTGAAAAACAGCGAGGGAAGCCGTGTTCCGGCGTGAGAGGAGGCCAGTGAGCCTCGACCGAAATTCGGAAACGACAAACAGCCGTTTCATCATTCAAAGGAGAATTACCATGAAAAAAACCAACACCCGCAAGCTGGCGCTTGCCGCCGTCTTTACCGCCGTCGCCGTGGTGGGAAGCCTGCTTTCCTTCCCGGTCTTCGGCAGCCGCTGCGCCCCGGTGCAGCATATCGTGAACATCCTCTGCGCCGTGTTCCTGGGCCCCGCATGGGGCGTGGGCGTGGCCTTCGCAGCCAGCCTTCTGAGAAATCTGCTGGGCCTCGGCAGCCTCATGGCCTTCCCCGGCAGCATGATCGGCGCGCTGCTCTGCGGTCTCGCCTACAAGGCCATGAAGGGCAAGTCCGCCGCTTTGCCCGTGACGCTGCTTGCGGAGATCTTCGGCACCGGCGTGCTGGGCGGCCTCTGCGCCTACCCCATCGCCACCCTGTTCATGAACGTGGACGCGGCCGCCGTGGCCTTCTATGCATATATCATCCCGTTTCTGATCTCCACTACCGGCGGCAGCAT
>CAMHER010000118.1 GCA_946184215.1 uncultured Clostridia bacterium
AGGCGCACAGCTCCTCAAACTCCGCCTCGCCCTCGCCGGGCAGGCCGGCGATCAGACTCGTGCGCAGCACCAGCCCGGGGATACGCTCGCGCAGCGTGCGGAACAGGGCGCGAATCTCGCTTCCGGTGCCGCGGCGGTTCATGCGCTTTAAGATCGCGTCGTTGATGTGCTGGATCGGGATATCCAGATACTTGACGATCTTGTCGTTGGATGCGATCTCGTCGATCAGCTCGTCGTCGAACTGATCGGGGTAGAGATAGTGCAGCCGGATCCACTCGACGCCCTCGATCTTTCCCAGCTCGCAGCACAGCGCGGCAAGACTTCGTTTGCCGTACAGGTCGGTGCCGTAGCGGGTGATATCCTGCGCGATGATGATCAGCTCCTTCACGCCATGGGCGGCAAGCTCGCGCGCCTCTTCCAGGATATTCTCCATCGGGCGCGAGCGGTAGCGGCCGCGGATATAAGGGATCGCACAAAAGGCACAGAAGTTGTCACAGCCCTCGGCAATGCGCAGATAAGCCCAGGACGGGCCGGTGGAGACAACACGCGGGATCTCGTCCACCGGGGCGCTGTTGGAGGCAAAGCGAGAGAGATGATCTCCCGCCATTACCGCGTCTGCGGCCTCGACGATATCGCCGAAGCTGCCGACGCCCAAAACCGCGTCGATCTCCGGCAGCTCGGAGAGGATCGAGTCCTTGTAGCGCTCGGAGAGACAGCCCGTGACGATCAGACCGCCAAGCCTTCCTTCTTTTTTCAGTTCGGCCATTTCCAGAATGTTGTCGATGGCCTCACTTTTGGCAGCATCGATAAATCCGCAGGTGTTGACGACGGCCAGGTCCGCCCCGTCTGCCTCCGGCACCAGCGTATAGCCCGCTTCGGAGAGCAGATAGAGCATCTGCTCGCTGTTGACGAGATTCTTGGCGCAGCCAAGAGAGATCATCGCAAAGGTCTTTTCCATCATTCTTCCTCAATACTACTGTCAAATCGGTGCAGAGCCGCACGGATTTCCTCCCAGGAAAAACCCCGGCGGAACAGCGCGGCGCTGACCTTGCGCACGGCCTCGCGGTCGCTTGGGTCGTGCAGACGCCGGGCAAGAAACGCGTCGATCTTCCCGGAATTGTCGGGAAGATCGCTGAGTGTGTCGGCGGCAAGCTCACGGTCGATACCGCGGCGCTGCAGCTCGCTCCTCACGCGCCCGGCGCCGTAGCCCTTGGCGGCATAGTGCCGCGCCACCGCGCCGGCATATTCGCCGTCGTCAAGAAAACCGTGCTCGGCAAGCCAGGCAACGCAGTCCTCCGCGTCCTCCTCGTCGATGCCGCGGCGCAGCAGCTTGTCCTTCAGCTCCTTGCGGGAGTGGGGGCGGCGGGAGAGCAGCTCCAGCGCCTTTTGCCGCTCAAGCCCGCGCTTGGAGCTGCGTTTGAGCGCGGCAAATTCGTCGTCGCGGAGCTCCATGCCCACATACAGCCGCGCGTCCGTTACGGCGGCAAGGGTGGAGCGCAGACTCTCGCCCCCCTCAAATTCCACCAGGATCCGATCGGGCGAGGTTTTTTTCAGCGCGGAAACGATCATATCGTATCGCCTTGTCAGCCCTCGTCAAAATCCGCGGCGCTTACTTCGACGGCGCGGCCGGAGACGCGCGCCGCCCGCTGGGCCTGCGGAGAGAGAAGCTTGAAGGAATTGTCGCGGATGTCCTGCTCGATCTTGTCGCAGATGTCGGGATTGGCAGTCAGATATTCCTTGACAGCGTCCTTGCCCTGCAGCCGCTGACCGTTGACGGTGAACCAGGCGCCGCCCTTTTCAATGATATCCAGCTTCACGGCCAGGTCGATGATCTCGCTGATTTTCGAAATGCCCTCGCCGTACATGATATCAAACTCCGCCTCACGGAACGGCGGGGCGACCTTGTTCTTCACGACCTTGGCGCGCGTGCGGTTGCCGATCATCTCACCGCCGGCTTTGAGCGTCTCGATGCGGCGCACGTCGATGCGGACGGAGGCGTAGTATTTCAGGGCCAGACCGCCGGGCGTGGTCTCGGGGTTGCCGTACATCACGCCGATCTTCTGGCGCAGCTGGTTGATGAAAATGACGGTGCAGTTGTTCTTGGAGATCGCACCGGCCAGACGGCGCATCGCCTGGGACATCAGGCGCGCGAGCATGCCGACGACCGTGTCGCCGACCTCGCCCTCCAGCTCGGCACGGGGGATCAGCGCGGCGACCGAATCGACGACGATCACGTCGATGGCGCCGGAGCGGACCAGAGATTCGGTAATGTCAAGCGCCTGCTCGCCGGTGTCGGGCTGCGAGATCAAGAGGCTGTCGATGTCGACGCCCAGCGCCCGGGCGTAAGCGGGCTCAAGCGCGTGCTCTACGTCGATATAGGCCGCGTCGCCGCCGTTTTTCTGCGCCGAGGCGACGATGTGCAGAGCCAGCGTGGTTTTACCGGAGGCCTCAGGGCCGTAGATCTCGATGATGCGGCCTTTGGGCACGCCGCCGATGCCGAGCGCCAGATCCAGCGACAGCGAGCCGGTGGACAGGGCCTCGACGTTGACGGAGATATCGTCGCCCAGACGCATGATCGTGCCTTTACCGTAGTCTTTCTCGATTTTCGCGATCGCCGTTTCCAGCGCCTTTTTCCGGTCTCCTGCGTCAACGGGCGTGACGGTCACAGTCTTCTTTTTCTCTGCCATGTTTATCCTCCTCTCGGCGTACGGGAAGTGCGCCGAATAATATACGTTATTGTATCAAAATCACATCTTGCCGATAACGACTCGCTCAACGCCGATGGTGTCGAACTTTGAGCTGACGGCACGGAAGCCGCCGGTGAGCATCATTTCCTTCACGCTTTCGGCCTGGCCCTCGCCGACCTCAAAGAGCAGATATCCGCCCGGACGGAGAAGCGCCTTCCAGTATTTGATGATGGCCTTGTAGAATTTCAGCCCGTCCTTGCCGCCGTCCAGCGCCCAGGACGGCTCAAAGTCCCGCACGGAGGGGTCCAGCTTGCGCATGTCGGCGCTACGGATATAGGGCGGGTTCGAAACGATCATGTCGAACTGCCCCATGCTCAGCGGAGGCGAGGCCGTGGCGTCCGCCTGCATGCAGATCGCCCGTGAGGACAGACGATTGGCCGCGATATTTTTGCGGCACACCTCCAGCGCATTGGCGCTGATGTCAACGGCGACAAGCCGCGTCGCGGGCAGCTCGTGGCCGATGGCGCAGGCGATACAGCCGCTGCCGCAGCACAAGTCCAGCACCCGCGCGTCCATCTTGTGGCCGTTGAGCAGCTCCTTGGCCGCGTCGACGAGCAGTTCGGTGTCCATGCGGGGGATCAGCACGTCGGTTGTGATGACCATCGGCAGACCGTAGAATTCCCACGCGCCGGTGATATAGGCCACCGGCTCGCCGGCAATGCGTCGCTCGGTCAGGTCGGCAACCTTTGCGGCCATCTCGGGCGTGGTGTAGAGCGAGAGATCACGCAGCAGCTCCTGCGCGGTCTTGCCGGCCGCCGTGGCCACCAGCAGCCGCGCCTCCAGGCTGTAGCCCTCAATGCCGTGCTCCCGCAGGGCGTTGCGCGTCTGCAGATAGATATCGTTATAGGTTTTCATACACACTCATCCTTTCCCCAAGCTTACCAGACGTCGCTGCCCTTCTCCTCGGGAATCACAAGCTCCATCGCGCGGATCGCACATTCGATCATGGAATCGTCGGGTTCGTTCGTTGTCATGTGCTGCAGCCATTTGCCCGGCGCGGACAGGATCGCGGAGAGCCAATTGTCATGGCGCCCGCACCAGCGGTTCAACTCATAGCTCAGACCGATCACAACGGGAAGCAGCAGCAGATGAGCGCCCATGCGGGCAAAGGAATTGGACAGGCGGACAACAGAATTGACCAGGATGCTGATCACAATGACGACCAGCAGAAAACTTGTGCCGCAGCGGGGGTGGAAACGGGATTCGACTCGCACGTTTTCCACCGTCAGCGGCTTTCCGTGCTCGTAACAGAAAATCGTTTTATGCTCGGCCCCGTGATAGGAGAACAGCCGCTTGACGTCGCTGACCTCGCACACAAGACGCATGTAAAGCAGCAGGATCGCAATCCTTACCGCGCCCTCAGAGAGATTGCGCGCGAAGAAGTGCGTTTTCAATCCGGGAATCAGACCCACAAGAAAGGCGGGCAGGAAAATGAAGAGAAACAGCGACAGCGCCACGCCCAGTACCACAGCGGAGGCGATGATCAGCTTCTGTGCCTTTTCCCCTTCGAAATGCGCCTCGATCCATTGATCGAGTTTGTCCGGCTCGCCCTGCTCCTCCAGCGGAACGAGAGAGGCGGAATAGGTCAGCGCACGCATCCCCTTGAACAGCGAGTCGAACAGCGTCACGATCCCGCGAAGAAAGGGCAGGCCCAGGATCGGATACCGATCCCGGACAAGTTTCAAGTCCTCAACCTTTTCTACGATTCCGTCCCTTGTGCGGCAGACGATGGCCTGCTTTTTCGGCCCTCGCATCAAAATGCCTTCGATCAGCGCCTGCCCGCCGATGGAAGTACGAAACGAACAATCCTCAGTTTTTCTTTTCATGTCCCTCTCCGCCGCGCAGCGGGAGCGTAACCGTCACAAGACAGCCGCCGCCGGGCGCGTTTTCGATCAGCAGCCTGCCGCCGTGGCGCGCAACGATCTCGTCGCATACGGACAGACCGATGCCCGTGCCGCGGCCCTTGGAGCTGCCCTTGTAAAACTTTTCCTTGACGTGCGGCAGCTCATTTTCGGGGATGCCGTGGCCGTGGTCGCGAATGGTAATGATCACAAAGCCGCCCTCGGAGCGGATCGCAACGTCAACCTTCCCACCGTCGCCGCCGTGCTTGGCGGCGTTGTCAAGAAGATTCAAAAATACCTGCTTGAGACGCTCCGGGTCGCCGGGGATCATCGGGATCGGCTTGGAGGGCTGGTCGTATTTTACCTCAACGCCGGCCTGACGCAGCAGCTCGCCATAGGTGAAGATAGCGTCCTCAAGCTCTGCGGCGATGTCGATCATCTCAATACGCAGGTTGAAGCGGCCGTCCTGGATGCGGGCAAATTCCAGCATCTCCGAGACCATGCCGGTCAGTCGTTCGGCCTCCTTGGAGATGATCTGGATGCCGCGCAGCGAGTCGCCCTGCACGGCCTCGTCATAGGCAATGGTCTCCGCCCAGCCTTCAATGGCCGTGAGCGGGGTGCGCAGCTCGTGGGAGACGCGGGAGATAAACTCCGTCCGCGTTTTTTCCGCCACGGCGACCTTTTCGGACATTTCGTTGAGCGCGTCGGTGAGGTCGCCCACCTCGTCGTCACCCAGCTTTTCCACCTGGACGCCGTAGCTTCCCGCGGCAATGCGGCGCGCCACGTCGGTCAGATGCGTCACCGGGTCAGACACACGGGACCAGAACCACAGCATCACGCCGATAATATAAAAGCAGACCAGCGTGACGAGCGCGACGGCATAAAGCACATAGAGGCGCGTAATGCACCAGACCGCACCCAGCAGCAGAAGCAGCGCGCCGATGCCGGAGACGATCAGTTGGTTTCTCAGTCGTTTGTTCATATCTTATTTATGCAGATGCTTTCTCTGTATTTTCCCGCCGTGCGGGAAGGGAAAAGGCTTGCTCAATAGCCCCACTTATAGCCGTAGCCCCAGACCGTGGTCAGATACTCGGGCTCGGTGGGATCGCTCTCGATCTTGATGCGCAGGCGGCGGATATTGACATCGACGGTCTTCAGCTCGCCCGAGAAATCGCCGCCCCAGACAGCGGAAAGAATATCCTCACGCGACATGGCCTTGCCGGGGTTTTCCATGAAAAGCTTCATCAGCAGATATTCGATCTGCGTCAGCTTCAGGCGCACGCCGTTCTTTTCCAGCGTGCGGTTGCGGGTGTTGAGCACAAAGGGGCCGCTTGTGATCTCCACACTGGCTTTTTCGTCATCATCCACGCCGAGACGGCGAATCAGCGCGTCCACGCGTGCGGTCAGCTCGGCGGGGGAGAAGGGCTTGGTCACATAGTCGTCCGCGCCCGTCATCAGACCGGTGACCTTGTCGATCTCCTGACTTTTGGCCGTGAGCATGATGATGCCCATCTTCGAGCCGGTGGCGCGGATACGGCGGCATACCTCAAAGCCGTCGATATCCGGCAGCATCACGTCCAGCAGCGCCAGACAGATGT
>CAMHER010000119.1 GCA_946184215.1 uncultured Clostridia bacterium
TGAGGGGCGGCGGCAGGAGATAAAAAGGAGGAAAAAAGGGATGAAAAAGGAATTCGACGTCCAGGCGTGGCTCTATCCCATGCCGACGTACATGATCGGCACGTACAACGAGGACGGGACCCCCGACGAGATGATGATGGCCTGGGGCGGGATCTGCGCGGAGAACATGGTGGCGCTCAATCTGGAAGAGGACCACAAGACTGTTGAAAATCTGCGCAAACGCGGCGCGTTCACTCTGGCAATTCCGGGGCAGGACACGCTGGTGGAGTCCGACTTTCTCGGCCTTGTCAGCGGCAACAAGGTGCCGGACAAATTTGCCCGCACCGGCCTCCATGCGTCCAAAAGCGGTCGCGTGGACGCACCGCTCATCGCGGAATACCCCGTCACCCTGGAATGCAAGGTCGTCGAGATGCAGCAGCAGCCCTACGGTCTGCGCGTGCTGGGCGAGATCGTAAATGTTACAGCTGACGAAAAGGCAGGATCGACTGCGGCAAGATTCGCGCCTTCCTGTTCGACCAGATGCGCAACGACTATTACGCCGTCGGCGAGGTCTGCGGAAAGGCCTGGCATTCCGGCGCTCCGCTGTTGAAGAAGTAAAGGCTGTTTTTCAAAAGGCTCTCTGTTTTCTTAACAGAGAGCCTTTGCTTTTCTCTCTGCTTGTGATATTCTTATGGCAGTTTTTCATACCGAAATCTCATAAGCCCTATCCGATAACAGTATTACAAACGGAGGAAACACCCTTGACCGAGAAAGAAAAAATGCTCTCAGGGCGTCTGTACGACCCTTCTGACCGTGAGCTCCTGACATTGCGTCAGAGAGCTCATGCGCTGAGCAAAGCCTATAACGACACTGTGGAGACCCAGGAAGCCGAGCGCAGCGAGATCCTCTCCGCGCTGATCGGCAGACTAGGCGAAAACGCCTATATCCAGGGTCCGGTCCAGTTTGACTACGGCTGCTTTACCGCGATAGGCGAAAACAGCTACGCCAACTTCAACTTCACCTGTCTCGACTGCGCGCCCGTCACCATCGGGGCAAACGTCTTCATGGGTCCGAACGTTTCGCTGCTGACGCCTGTGCACCCGCTTTGCTGGCAGGAGCGCAACATGTTCCCCAAGCCGGACGGCACGATGACCGACCGGGAATACGCCCGTCCCATTACGATCGAGGATAACTGCTGGATTGCCGGCAACGTAACCGTCTGCGGCGGCGTGACGATCGGGCGCGGCAGTGTAATCGGCGCGGGCAGCGTCGTCACACGTCCGATCCCCGCCGGTGTTTTCGCCGCGGGAAATCCCTGTCGCCCGATCCGTCCGATCACGGACGCGGACAGGATGGAGAGCGGCTGTCTCTGAAAAGACATTTTCTTTTTCCCCGTGGCATCTGCCGTGGGGAAAAGACGCAGGGAGGGAGAAAACATGGACGCAAAGCTGTTGGAAAAGCTCTCGATCGTATCTGAGGAGGAGCGCCGGATTCTGCGCGGCGAAGCGCAGATCGACCGCAGCCTGTATATGGACGGCAGCCGGGATGTGATTTCAGGCGACAAGCTGCTCTCCCCCGGAAAGGCGATCACGATCCGGCCGCATACGCGCTTCATCGCCTTTCCCGAGCACACGCACGACTATGTTGAAATCGTCTATATGTGCCGGGGCAAAACCGAGCACCGCGTCAACGGCACGCCTCTCACGCTCCGGGAAGGAGAGCTGCTGATGCTGGGGCAGCATGCCTGCCAGTCCATTGCCCCCGCCGGCGAGGAGGACGTGGCCGTGAACTTCATCGTCCGTCCGGCCTTTTTCACCGCCACGCTCCCCTATCTTGGCGAGGAGGAGACCCCCCTGCGGCGCTTTCTCGTCAGCTGTCTCACCGGTGAGAGCGAAACAGGCTACCTTCTCTTTCATGTGGCCGAAGTGCTGCCGATCCAGAATCTGATCGAGAACCTGCTCTATACGCTGCTGGAGGACACACCCAACAAGCGCGGGATCCTGCAGTTGACGATGGGCCTTCTCTTTGCTCAGCTCGTCAACCATACGCAGGTCCTGCAGGTAGACACGGCCGAGCAGAACACCGTGGTCTCCGTTCTGCGCTATGTGGAGGCACACTACCGCGACGGCAGTCTCGGCGAGATCGCCGCGCAGCTGCACTACGATCTGCCCTATCTCTCCCGTCTGATCCGGCAGGAGACCGGCCACAGCTACACCGAGCTGGTGCAGGAAAAACGTCTGTCCCAGGCCGCCTGGCTGCTGCGAAATTCTGCCCTTCGCGTCGATGAGGTCGCCCGCTCCGTGGGCTATGAGAACATCAGCTTTTTCCACCGCCTGTTCCGCGCGCGCTTTTCCCTGTCCCCCAAGGCGTATCGAGACAGCAAATAAGGACACTTTTTTTGAAAAGTGCCGACATTGGAAAGCCCCTCTTTGTCCGTTACAATGATAGCATCGGACAAAGGGGGGTTTTTGATGAAGCGTTATCTCGCCATTGACATCGGCGCCTCCTCCGGCCGCCACATCGTGGGCTGGACGGAAAAGGGCGAGCTCAGGACCGAGGAGGTCTACCGTTTCCCAAACGGCGTAAGCGAGGAGAACGGGCACCTGACATGGGACATTGCCGCGCTGCTCTCCCATGTGAAAACGGGCATTGCGAAAGCCAGGGAGCGCTTCGGCGCGCTTGAAAGCCTTTCGATCGACACCTGGGGTGTGGACTATGTGCTGCTGCGCGGCGACGAGGAGGTCCTCCCCTGCTACGCCTACCGCGACAGCCGTACTGAGGAGGTCATTCCTCTTGTGCACGAGAAGATCTCCTTTACCCGTCTCTATCGCCACACGGGCATCCAGTTCCAGCCCTTCAACACGCTCTACCAGCTCTATGCCGACAAGCTTGCCGGACGGCTCGAGGGCGTGACGGACTTTCTGATGATCCCGGAATATCTGATGTACAAGCTCTGCGGCGTGAAGGCGCATGAATACACCAACGCCACCACCGGCGGCATGGTCAACGCCGAGACGCGTGAATACGACGAGACGATCATCCAGGCACTTGGTCTGCCCTCCCATCTCTTTTGCCCTCTCTCCCAGCCCGGCACGGTACTGGGAGAATACGAGGGCATCCGCGTGGTGCTGTGCGCAACACACGACACCGCCAGCGCGGTGGAGGGTATCCCGATGGAGGAGGACGCGCCTTTTCTTTCCTCCGGCACCTGGAGTCTGCTGGGGGTCAAGACCGACAAGCCCGTCACCAACGCCGCAAGTGAACTGGCCAACTGGACGAATGAGGGCGGCGTAGGCTATATCCGCTATCTGAAAAACATCATGGGCATGTGGCTCATCAACCGGCTGCGTGACGAGCTCTGCCCCGACAAGCCCTTCGGTGAGATCGTTGCCGAGGCCGAAAAGAGCCGCTTTGAAGAGACGGTGGACGCCAACGCCCCGGCCTTCCTCGCGCCGAAGAGCATGAAAGCGGCTTTTGACGAGGCGCTGAGCATGAAGCCGCAGAGCGTCGGCGATTACTTTCGCTGTGCCTACCGCAGCCTCGCCCTGTGCTATATGAACGCGATCGGCGAGCTGCAGCACAGCACCGGCAGACATTATGACAGCATCTACATCGTCGGCGGCGGCGCCAAGAACGCCTTTCTCAACCGCCTCACCGAGGAGGCCAGCGGGAAGAAGGTCATCGCGCTGCCCATCGAAGCCACGGCGATCGGCAATCTGAAGATACAAATGCAGCTTGCTTCTCCCTGCGCGGGAAGGCTATAAGGAAAGAACCTCATCCGTCGGACAGAGTCCGACACCTTCCAGTTTGCCGCAAATGCCGTTTCCGGCCCTCGCCTGAAGGCTCATGCCGCAAAGCGGCGCGGCTGCACAAAGTCCGTCCCGCCTTCTTCTGCCCCCGGCAGCGGCGGGCCGCACTTCCCCAGAGGGGAAGGCTATTAGGAAAGAACCTCATCCGTCGGACAGAGTCCGACACCTTCCCCAGAGGGGAAGGCTATTAGGAAAGGAGATTTGATATGTTAGTCAACACCAAAGCCCGCATCGGCGTTTTCTCCATCGCGCTCGGCGCCTATCTGCCCCAGTTTCCCTCCCTTGTGCCGGAATTCGAGAGCCAGTATGAGGACTTTAAAAAGCGCATCCCCGACTCGGTCGAGGTCATTGACGGCGGTCTTGTCACCACCAAGGAAAAGGCCATGGCCGCGGGGGACAAGTTCCGGGCCGCTGATGTGGATCTGATCATTCTGCAGCTGCTGACCTACGCCACCTCCTACAACATGCTGCCTGCCGTGCGCGATCTCGATGTTCCGGTGGTACTGGTCAATCTGCAGAAGAAAAAAGCCCCGGACTATGCCAACACCGACACGGCCACCTGGCTTGGCACGCTGTACGCCTGCGGCGCCGTGGGCGAAATGGTCGCGGATCTTGAGCGCGCAGGCAAGCGCCACGCCGTCATCACCGGCGTCGTCGAGGGCGGAGATCCCGAAGTCGACCGCGAGATCGCCGACTGGTGCCGCGCCGCGCAGGTGCGCCGCCGCTTCCGCGACACGAATCTGGCCCAGATCGGCCGGCCCTACCCCGGCATGATGGATCTGTACATTGACGAGACAAATCTTTATCACCGCATGTGGCTCTACACCAAGCAGTTCGACTGGGAAAAAATGTGGGCCATCGCCGACAACATCACCGATGAGGACGCTATCCGCGCCAAGGCTCAGGATATTCTTGATACCTTCGACATCGAGGGCGGCGGAACGGTCGAGAAGGTATGGGATATGGCGAAATACGTCGTGGCCTTCGAGCAGTGGGTGCGCGACGAGCAGCTGGGCTTTGTGGCCTCCCATTACGACGGCTTTGCCCAGGGTGTGGCCGGCAAGCTGGACAGCATGCTGATCCCCGCCTTCTCCATGCTCATCAAGCAGGGCACCGCCTGCGCGGTGGAGGGCGACATCAAGGTCGCCATGGCGATGTCGATCCTCAAGACGATTTCCGGCATGGGGCAGCTGAGCGAGATGTACTCCATCGACTTTGACGAGGACATCTGCATCATCGGCCACAGCGGCTCCGGCGACGCGGATATTTCCCGGGCAAAGAAGCCCACGATGAAGATCGTTCCCGTTTTCCACGGCAAGACCGGCGGCGGGTATCTCACCCAGTTCTACCCCGCGGCGGGCCCGGTCACCTATCTCGGCATCACCCAGGACCGCGACGGCCACTTTAAGTTCGTTGTGGCTGAGGGCATCAACGAGGAAGGCCCCATCTTCACCTTCGGCGACACCAACATGCGCACACGCTTCACCTGCGGCGCAAGGGAGTTCTGCAACCGCTGGAGCGAGGCAGGCCCGACGCACCATATGGCCGCTGCCTCCGGACGGCATATCGACACGATCCTCAAGGTCGCCAAGATCTTCAACGTCCCGGTGGACGTCATTACGAGATAAAAAGGAGATTTGACATGAAAGACATCCTGACTGCCCCCTTTGTGGTGGAGATGATCCGCACGACGACCAACATGTACAACCACGGCTGGGACGAGCGCAACGGCGGCAACATTTCCCTGCTGCTGGACGAGAGCGAGGTAAAGGCGTATCTCGATCTCTCCGCCGTCATTCGTTCGATCCCGACCGGCTTCTCCGCGCCGGAGCTTGACGGAAAGTATTTTCTGGTCACCGGCACCGGCAAGTATTTCAAGAACGTCCAGTATGCACCCGAAGTCAACCTGGGCCTTGTGCGCATCACCGACGGCGGCGAGACCGCGGAGCTTCTCTGGGGCTTTGCCGACGGCGGAAAGTTTACCAGCGAGTTCCCCGCTCACATGATGAGCCATGTGGCACGTCTCAAGGTCGATGCCGCCAACCGCGTGGTCATGCACTGCCACCCGGCCAATCTGCTGGCCATGACCTATGTCCACACGCTCGACGAGCGGGAGTTCACCCGCACGCTCTGGCAGATGTGCACCGAGTGCATCGTCGTCTTCCCGGACGGCGTGAACGTGCTGCCCTGGATGCTCTGCGGCACGAACGAGATCGGCGAGGCAACCGCCGAGAAGATGCGCACCGCGCGTCTTGTCGTGTGGAGCCTGCACGGCATCTACGGCGCGGGCAAGGACCTTGACGAGACTTTCGGCCTCATTGAAACCGCCGAGAAGGCCGCCGAGATCTATATGAAGATCGCCCACCTGCCGCGCGTGAACACCA
>CAMHER010000120.1 GCA_946184215.1 uncultured Clostridia bacterium
TTCGCAGAAGGTCTCGCGGACGGCCTTTGCGCAGGTCTCATCCATCGTGAAACGGGTGCGGTCCCAGTCGCAGGAGACGCCCATGCTCTTCTGCTGTTCGACGATGCGGTCGCCGTACTGACGTTTCCAGTCCCACACACGCTCAAGAAACTTGTCCCGTCCGAGATCATAGCGGGTCTTCCCCTCTTCTTTTCTCAGCACTTCCTCGACCTTGATCTGCGTGGCAATGCCTGCGTGGTCAACGCCTGGGAGCCAGAGCGCAGAATAGCCCTGCATGCGCTTGTAGCGCGTCAGGATATCCTGCAGTGTCGCGTCCAGCGCATGGCCCATGTGGAGCTGCCCTGTGACGTTGGGAGGCGGCATGACGATGGAGAACGGCTTCTTTGCGGGATCGATTGTTCCCTTGAAATATCCGCCCTTCATCCAAAGGTCGTATATTTTGCTTTCGACCGCTTTGGGGTCGTAGGTTTTCGGCAATTCTTTCATTTTAACTTCTCCAATCCTTTTTTACTTGATGCAACGATTTCCCTTTGCAACGGATCGGAGGATATTGCCGTTTCTTCTGGCAGTATGCTCCACACTATCGCCTCCGTTTCAAATAAAAACGCCCTGAGGTCACAAGACCTCAGGGCGATAAAATACCGCGGTACCACCTGAATTCCGCTTAATAAGAAGCGGCACTCTTTGCTCCTGTAACGGGGAGATCCGCCTGCCGCTACTGATCTTTCACGGCAGATGCTCCGGGCCGACCTTCCGCACGCCTTTGCAGAAACTTTCACCGACCGTTTCCTCTCTGAGGCAAAGATAATGCGTACTCCTGCCCTTCCTCGCAGTTATTGGAAATTATAGAATAACTTGTTCCTTTTGTCAAGCTTGGGTCAGCCTTTTCAGCCCGTCAAGATCCGTCACGCCGACGTTGCGGGCGATCTCGGCGCCGTCCTTGAAGGCAATGAGCGTCGGGATGCTGAAAATGTTGTAACGGGCGGCAATTTCGGGCTGCTCGTCCACATCGACCTTACCGACCTTGACGACGGTGCCCATTTCGGACTCAAAAGCGTCCAGAATCGGAGCCTGCATGCGGCAGGGGCCGCACCAGGTGGCCCAAAAGTCAACAAGTGTGGTGCCGGAAGCGATTGCCTCGTCAAAAGATTTGCTGTCAAAATGTGCAATTGCCATAATACTTTCTCCTTTTCGTGTTTCTTTGTTATTTGTTGTTGTCGATATATTCACAGGCGCTGAGCGCGGCCACGTTGCCCTCGCCCGCAGCCTTGGCAAGCTGATACGGTTTTCCCGTGCAGTCTCCCGCGGCAAATACGCCGGGAACATTCGTCTGCATCTTTCTGTCTGTCACGATACCGCCCTCGGCATATTCCAGTCCCGGTACCAGCTTCGTAACCGAAACCGTATCTTTAATGACAAACACGCCGTCGACCTTGTGCTCCTCACCGCCGGCAACGACCGTGTCCGCCTTCATTCCACCGCGAATCTCATAGCGCGCCGCCTTGGTCATGCGCAGCACGGTGCAGCCGATGCTCTCCAGGAAATCCGCGTCGTGCGAGGCTTCCTCGCCATTGCCGATCACCGCCACGGTCTTGCCGCGGTACAGCATACCGTCGCAGGTAGCGCAGTAGCTGACGCCGCGGCCGAGATACTCACCCTCGCCGGGATAGAGCTTTTCTCTTGTGATACCGGCTGCGATGATAACGGCGGAGCAGTTGCAGAAGTCACTGCCCACCGCGACGCCGAAGCTCTTGCCGATGGGCATAACGCTAAGCGCACGGCCGCTGATCACATCGGCGCCGCTGGAACGGAGCTGCGAAGAGAGGATCTCGCTGATCTCTTTTCCGGTCGCAGAAGGGATTCCGGGATAATTGGTAATCTTCTCTGCCTTATACAGGCTGCTCGTCTCAGCGCTGTTCGTGATCACGCCGACCGTTTTTCCGCGATTTACGCAGGTCAATGCCGCCGAGACACCGGCAATGCTGCCGCCGATAATGACTACATCGTATTTATCTTTCACAAGTATCACTTCCTTTGTTTTATTACTCTAACATATTTTTATTGTAATTGCTACTCAAATCAGTTATAATGGCAAAGAATTTACAAACAGGAGATAAATTCGAATGGATGAGACCAGAAACTTTATTGAAGAATTCGTAAAAGAAGATCTGCAGGAAGGCAACCGCTGTTACGGCATGCAGATCCATACCCGTTTCCCGCCCGAGCCGAACGGCTATCTTCACATCGGCCACTGCAAGGCGCTGACAATCGATTTCTCTACAGCCGAGCACTTCGGCGGCATCTGCAATCTCCGCATGGATGATACGAATCCCGCCAAAGAGGACACCGAATATGTCGACGCCATCCAGGAGGATATCCACTGGCTCGGCTTTGACTGGGGCGATCGTTTCTTCTACGGTTCCGATTATTTTGATAAAACCTATGAGTACGCTCTTGAGCTGATCCGCAAGGGCCTTGCTTATGTTTGCGAGCTGACACCGGAGCAGTTCCGCGAATACCGCGGCGATACGACGCACCCCGCTGTCTCTCCCTGGCGTGATCGCCCGATCGAGGAGAGTCTGGATCTCTTTGAGCGCATGAAGAACGGCGAGTTTGAAGAGGGACGCTATACGCTGCGCGCCAAGATCGATCTGGAGAGCGGCAACTTCAACATGCGCGATCCGGTGCTGTACCGCATCCGCTATATCGAGCATCACCGTCAGGGGACCAAATGGTGCATCTTCCCGATGTACGACTTTGCCCACCCGATCCAGGACGCGCTCGAGGGAATCACTCATTCGCTGTGCTCGCTTGAATATGAAGCGCACCGTCCGCTATACGACTGGGTCGTGTCCAATGTCTCGATCCCCGGCATCAAGCCCCGTCAGATCGAGTTTGCCCGTCTTGGCATCAACTATACGGTCATGTCCAAGAGAAAGCTGCGCCAGCTCGTTGAAGAGGGGCGCGTTTCCGGTTGGGACGATCCCCGGATGCCGACGCTGTGCGGTCTGCGCCGCCGCGGCTATACCTCCCGTTCGATCCGTACGTTCTGCGAAAAAATCGGCGTGTCCAAGGTCGATTCCACCGTCGACTGGGCACTGCTTGAAAGCTGCCTGCGCGACGATCTGAACGAAAACGCTCGCCGCGTGATGGCAGTCTTGAACCCCGTGAAGCTGACGGTCACAAATTATCCCGAGGGGAAAACAGAGCTTCTCACGGTGGAGAACAATCCTCTTCGTCCTGAGGACGGAACACGCGAGGTCAGTTTCTCCCGTGATCTGTTCATTGAGGCTGACGACTTTATGGAAGTCCCTGCGCCGAAGTTCAAGCGGATGTATCCGGGCTTTGAGGTCCGTCTGAAGGGGGCGTATCTCGTCACCTGCACCGGCTGCCGCAAGGACGAGGACGGAAATGTCGTCGAGATCTTCTGCGAATATGATCCGGAAAGCCGCGGCGGCGATCCCGCTGACGGCCGCAAGGTCAAGGGCGCCACGATCCACTGGGTGGATGCCAACAACTGCGCGGACGCCGAGGTAAGAGTCTATGACTATCTCTTTACCGACCCCGATCCGGACGGTCCTGACAAGAACTTCCTCGACTATATCAATCCCGACAGCCTCAAAGTGCTGACTGGCTGCAAGGTCGAGAAATGCCTCGCTGAAATCCCGATGCCGGAAAAGGGCAAGAATTCTGAGGGCTTCCAGTTCATGCGCCAGGGTTATTTCTGTCTGGACAACAAGGATGCCAAACCTGACCACCTTGTCTTCAACCGTGCCGTCGCTCTTAAAGAGAGCTTTCGTAAATAAGGTTCTTATACATTACGCCGCCTGTCGATTGACAGGCGGCGTTCTTGTTTTATAGCAAATTTGACAGAAGTGCTTTTAGCGGGAAATACAGGATCGGCAGAAAAATTCCAGGAAGCATGTCTCCGATCTTGATATGCTTCTGTGAGATGCCGAGCAGGTTGATCGCCATGCCGATAAATAGTGTCCCACCGACGGCAGACATCTCTGTTACGACCTCCGTCGTCAGGACCGGCGCTGCGACAGACGCCAGCAAGGCAATTCCGCCCTGGATCACGAGTACGGACACTGCGGACAGCATTACGCCCGCGCCAAGCGCCGCGGCGAAAATCAGTGAACTCATCAGATCCATGATGCTCTTTGCGATCAAAATATCGTAATTATGATTCAGGCCTGCCTCGATCGAGCCGATCACCGTCATCGTACCGACGCAAAAGAGCATGGTCGTCGTCATGAAAGCTTCGGCAAAGGGGCCGTTGCCTAATTTTGTTCCCTTCAGCCGCTCTTTGATCCGGTCGGACGCGCCGTTCATGCGATCGTCCAACTTCAGCCAAACGCCGATCACCGTTCCGATGACGAGACAGATCATCACAATGAGAATGTTGCTGGTCTGTATGGCGCTCTGCACGCCGATCACGAACGTACATAGCGCAATTCCCATCATAATCCCCTGAGTATAGTTTTCCTTGATCCTGCTGCCGAAAAGAAGCCCAAGCGATGAGCCGATAAGCACCGTGGCAACATTGATTAGAACTGCAAGCATTGCCGTAACCTCGCGTTTTTCCGATATTTTATCACGCACTTATCATGATTGCAATACTTTGCTCTACCGTTGCAATCACAGCAGAATCTGCTATAATGCATTTATCTATTCAGAGAAAGGACGTGGAGCGGTGCTCGGTATATTCTGGTTTCTTATGTGGCAGATCGCCGGTGTTTTCCTTTCCCTGCGTCTGTTTCCCTCTCTGGAGCGTTTAGGCAAGCTGACACTCGGAAGTGTTTTCGGAAGCGTCCTCGCAATTTGGTCGCCGATCCCCTTTTCCTTTGTGTTTGGCTTTTCCTTTCTTTCCCATCTGATCGCCGCTTTGATCGGTCTGTCACTGCTGCTGATTCTAAAACCGCGATTAACAGGAAACATTTGTGAAAACATAACTTCTGATTGGAAAACACATCGCTCTTTTCTTCTCTTTCTCCTTTTCCCTTTTCTTGCTCTCTGTGTTTATTTGCTCCTGACCCATACGCTTCGCCAGATCGGCGGCGCGCTCTATACCGGGCAATGTACCTTTGGGGACATGGCGATGCACCTTGGGTTTATCACCTCGATCGCGCAGCAGGGCACCTTCCCGCCGGAATACAGCATTCTTCCCGGAGAGCGGCTCTGTTATCCTTTTTTATGTGACAGCGTTTCTTCCTCGCTTTATCTGCTTGGCACACCACTGCGCGCGGCATATCTGATCCCGGCCTTCTTTGCCTTCGCACAGGTCTTCTGCGGTTTTTATCTGCTCGCCGGCTCCCTCTGTCATCACCGCTCGGCTGCGCTGCTGTCGTTTGTGTTGTTCTTCCTTAACGGTGGATTCGGGCTTATATATTTCTTTAAGGATCACAGCTTTTACGAGCTGTTTACCGGCTTTTATCACACGCCGACCAATCTGACAGATAAGAACATCCGCTGGGTCAACGTGATCGTCGACATGCTTCTCCCGCAACGGGCTTCTTTGTTTGGCTGGGCTGTTTTGTTTTCTGTTCTTTTCCTGCTGTTCCTGGCTGTATTCAGAGAGAAGCATACGCTCTTTCTTCCGGCAGGTATTCTCGGCGGCCTTCTTCCCATGATCCATACGCATTCCTATTTTGCGTTGGGACTGGTCGCCTTCTGCTGGCTTGTTTTCTCTGCCATACGTGACAAGCTGTCTTCCCGCTGGTTCAAGAACTGGCTTTCCTTTGGCCTTCCTGCGGTTCTGCTTGCGCTGCCGCAACTGTATCTGTGGACATTTCATTCCGTCAACGGGAATGAACAATTCCTTCGTTTCCATTTTGACTGGGTAAACAATGGCGCAGAAAACTGGCTTTTGTTCTGGCTGAAAAATATCGGCCCGCTCTTTCTTGTTATTCCCGTTGCTTTTCTTTTGACCGACAAGGAGCAGCGGGCTGCCGTCTCCCCTGCTGTTTTGATTTTCATTCTATGCGAGCTGATCGTTTTCCAGCCGAATGTATATGACAATAACAAGCTTTTCTATGTCTCCTATGCTCTTTCCTGTATGCTGTCCGGAGATTTCATCGTTACCGCCGGTGAAAAGCTTCGCTCGCGAACACT
>CAMHER010000121.1 GCA_946184215.1 uncultured Clostridia bacterium
GCCTCGGAGGCGTTGCAGGGCATGTTCGTCGAGAGCATGACCCTGCCCAGGATCGGCAGCGCGTCGTCCAGCGCCACGCCGGTCTCGGCCGCGCAGCGCGAGCAGACGTCGGCGGGCAGGCCGAAGGACTCGGCCACATCGATGTAGTACGGCTCGATGTGCTGGTCGATGTCGCAGATGATAAACTCCGGCAGCGTCTGCATCGGGACGGGATAGAGGCCCTTGAAGCCCTTTAAGAAGAGCTGGGTGATCGTCTCGTCGTGCGGGATGCACAGATCCGTGTACGGGCCGCCGCCCAGACGCTGGTCGTTGGAGAGGACAAAGGCGATCTTCTTGGTCAGGTTCTGGACGATCGCGTGCATGTTCATGTGCGCGATGCGCAGCTCCGTCCCGCGGTAGCCCTCGAACAGGCGGTCGATGAACATAAAGGTACCCAGGTACGAGCCCATCCAGCGGTATTCCCAAAAGCCCTTGAGACAGGGCAGGGGCGCCGAGCCGACCATCTGCACCATCGAAACGATGTTGTTCAGCCACTGGGTGTAGTCATAAAAGGTGTCCTTCACGCCGCGCCATTCGCGCCACTTGGCGACGCCTGTTTTGTCGTAATAGCGCTCGCGCTGGCCGCCGATGCCCTGTTCCGCGCGCCAGATCGGGTCAAAGCGGCGCAGCTTTTCATCAACGGCGCCGATGATCTTATCCGTCAGTTTCATGTGTTCTTCCCTCCCTGAATGTTCTTGATCTCGAGGGACTCGATAAAGGCCTGGAAGCGCGTGCGCAGCTGGCCGACCGAGCCAAGCGCGTATTCCTTTTCGATCGTGCAGCAGGGAATGTGCAGCTCATCGGTAAAGATGTGGTTCTCCAGCACCTTTTCATAGCTCCAGAACTCGCAGAACTTCATGTTCTCATAGATCACGCCGTCCGCGCCGAATTCGTCGACAAGCCGTTTGACCTCCGCCGAGCGCTGGTCGATTTTTTCTCCGTCCATAAAGCGGGCACACTGGTTCCAGTACAGATAATGGCGGCAGATCGCCTCAAAGGCGCTCTCGCCCTCGCGGATCTCGATCTGCTCGCGGCCCGGAAAGCTGCCGAAGCAGTAGCGGTCGGCCACGACCATGGCCCCGCAGCTTTCGATGAGCTTGGTGAAATCGGGGTCGTCGATCTCCGAGCCGGCCAGCACGACGCGGGCGCGGAAGGGAAACTTTTCTTCCGGCTCGCGCGTTTTTACCTCTTCCAGCGTCTCCTCCAGATACGGCAGGATCAGCCTGTGCGGGCAGGCGAGCGAGACCAGCTGGATCACGTGGAACTCATAGCCCGTGATGCGGGGCCTGTCTCCCTTGCGGAATTCCCCGATCGCGGTGACGACGCGGCTGATCGCATTGTGGTCGGCGATCGCGGCGCGCAGCGCCTCGTCGGAAATATCCACGCCGAAGGCCTCGTGCAGCCGATCCAGCACCTTCGTCTGCAGCTGGACCTTGTAATAGTCCAGATTCGTCCTGTCGCCGCGCATGGGCGGGTCGATGATCGTGGTGATGAAGCGCTCGTTCTTCACCGGATGGAGCAGATCAAAATGCTCCTCCATGCGCTCCATGGCCGCGCAGCCCTCGGCGCCGAACAGGGCGTTGAGGTAATTGTAGCCGCCTTCGATGGCGCGCTCCAGGATCGAGCGGACATACGGGCAGGTCCGTGTGGTCATGTAATAGCTGGCGATATCGGTGGACGTGCATCGCGGCGCGCGCAGCCGGCTGGAAAAGCAGCCGGGAAGATTCAGCAGCGCCTCGGGAATATAACTGCAGTTATAGCCCAGCGCCAGCTGTCCCTCTTCCACCGCCTTTGTGACCAGCTCGTTTTGCGCGTCCTGAAGCAGGTTTTCAAAATAAATCAGATGTTTCAGGTCTTTCAAAACAGCATACACCCCTTTTTAAGCTTTGCCGTGTTAAATGGTAAGAACATCATAGCACACGCCCGACTTTGCGTCAATAAAGCGCTGTATATTCGGGACGATAAAAAAGCCCGCATTTTTTTGATTTGTGCGCTTTGCTCTCTTGCGCGGCGGCGGGAAAAATGGTAAGCTATAGACAAGAAAGAAGGGCAAAGCGAATCCCCAAAATATTGATTGAAAAGGAGCGTGATCCTCTTGGTTAAGATCATCATGGGTCTGAAGGGATCCGGCAAGACCAAGAAACTGGTCGACCTGGTCAGAAGCGCGGTTGAAACAGCTGACGGCGACGTCGTTGTCATCGAAAAGGAAAAGAAGCTCACCTACGACATTCCGTATCAGGCACGTCTTGTGGACGCGGCCGCCTATCCCATCGGCACCTATGAGTTCCTCAAGGGTCTGATCTGCGGCATCCATGCCGGCAATTACGATATTACGCATTTCTTTATCGACAACTTCCTGAAAATGGTCGAGGACAAGTCCCCCGCCGCCCTCGGCGATTTCATCGACTGGCTGAAGGCCTTCTCCGATCGGGAGAATATCGAATTCGTCATCAGCGTCTCCGGTGAGGCTGAGACAGCCGACGAGCGCGTCAAAGCCCTGTTTATCTGACAGTTGAAACGGAAAAAGGATCTGTGAAGCACCCAAGGCTTCACAGATCCTTTTTTATTCGCTCAGTTCGCGGTACATGGCGCCTGCTTCGGCCTTGCCCGCCGTCTCGCGGACGTCCGCGATCTCCACCTTCAGAGTCCGGTTGCCGAAGGTGATCTCTAGGATGTCGCCCTCCTTGACCTGATAGCTGGCCTTGACCGGGCGGCCGTTGGCCGTGACGCGCGCCCCGTCGCAGGCCTCGTTGGCCACGCTGCGGCGTTTGATGATGCGCGAGACCTTCAGAAACTTGTCAAGACGCATGTCTTTGCTCCTTTCCCCAAAAGAAAGACAGCCGCCGGAAAACGGCGGCTGTCCCTTATAAAGCAAGCTTACTTCGCAACGGCGTCCTTGAGAGCCTTGCCAACCTTGAAGGAGGCAACGCGGGACGCGGGGATCGCGATCTCTTCCTTCGTTCTGGGATTGCGGCCAACGCGAGCAGCACGCTCCTTGAGCTCGAAAGAGCCAAAGCCGACGAGCTGGACCTTCTCGCCCTTGACGAGAGACTCGGTAATAGCTTCGAATACGGCGTTGACGGCCTTTTCGCTGTCCTTCTTGGAAGCGCCGGTCTTTTCGGCAACGGCGGCTGCCAGTTCTGCTTTATTCATGTTTATTCCTCCTGTAAAATGAACGAACGCCCGATTGTTTGTTTGCGCCGTTCTGTTCTATGGCCGGATTCCTCCGGTATCGCCGCTATGCTATCATATTTGCGGCATATTATCAAGGGGTATTTGCAATTTTCCCTTAAAATTCTTGATGTTTTTGTTATTTTATATGGAGAAGGGCCGCGATTTTTTCTCCTTTGGGAATAAGTGCCAGATCTTCCCGTGTGATCGCGCGCAGCGCTACGACACACACGACATAAACGACCACCGCCGCGATCACGGCCACGAGCATCGCGCCCAGCAGGCCGACGCGCCCCGGGATATGGATCAGCCTTCTGCCCAGCCCGAAGCAGGCCCAGGCGGCAAGTCCCATCACGCCGCTGCACAGGGCCGGCTTGAACAGGATGCGTCCCACATGCGGCGTTCTCTCCAGCGTTGAGGACATAAAGGCAAAGTTCATCACGCACATGACGGTATAGCTCACCAGCGTGCCGACCGGCGCGCCGTAGATGTTGATGGGCCTGCGGGCGACCAGCACCCAGTTGACCAGGATCTTGACCAGTCCGCCGACGATCATTGTGACCATGGTGTACTTCTCCCGGCCGGAGGCCTGCAGCACCGCGTTTTCCATCAGCAGCAGGCATACGAAGATCGAAGCCACGCCCATGATGGCAAGCAGCGCCGGGCCGGAGTGGTGGCTGCCGGCGTAAAAGCCGTCCATGATCGGCATGCTCATCACCGAAAGGCCGATGCCCATGGGCATCGCGATCACGGCCGAGATACGCATCGAGTCTTCGGATATCTTCGCCGCGCTCCTCGCCTCTCCCCGGGCGAAGGCACCGGAGATCGCAGGCACGATGGAGATCGTCAGCGGCGTGATGAAGGCGGCAGGCAGGTTGAAGAAGGTCTGCGCTTTGCCGTACACGCCGTAGAGCACCTTGGCCTCCCGGTAGGAGAAGTGCGCCGCCGTCTGCAGACGGTTCATGCACAGCTTCGAATCCACCGAGTTTAAGATTGCCATGATGCAGGCGCCCAGAGCGATCGGTACGCCGATGGTCAGCAGATCGTGGACGATTTTGCCGACGCTGTCACTCTCCCGCTCCTTTATTCCGGTGTTTGCCGCCACGACGCCCGCCGTATAGGGGCCTGCCAGCGCGTCGTAATGGCGGCGCTTGTAGATGACCATATACCCCAGCGAGACGACCGAGCCGATCGACACGCCGAGGATCGCGCCGGCCGAGCCCACGGGCAGCGGCTTGCGCGCACGCAGCAGAGCAGAAGCCAGGATCAGGCCGGAGATCACCTTGAAGAGGACTTCCAGCACCTCGTCGACGGTGGTGGGGATCATATTGCCGTTGCCCTGGCAATAGCCGCGATAGGCCGACACCAGGCACACCAGCAGGATCGCCGGTGCCATGGCGCGGATCGAGAGCGCGGCGTCCGGGTTCTCCAGGTAGTTGGCCGCCAGCCAGTTCGGGAAGGCGAACAGCACAAAGGAGAACAGCACGCCGATTACCGCAAAGGTGCCCAGCGCCACGCGGAAGGTCTTCTCCTCCTGCTTCACGCGGCCGTTGGCGTCAGCCTCGGCCACCAGGCGGGAGAGCGCCACAGGAAGCCCCGCCGTTGCAAGCGTGAAGAAGATGTTGTAGATGCTGTAGGCGCCCATGAACATGGAATACCCCTCGTCACCGAGGATGTTCCCCAGCGGCACCTTGTAGATGAAGCCCAGCACCTTCATGATGATCACGCCCACAGTGAGGATCGCCGCACCATGCATGTAGTTTTGCTTTCTGCTTCCCGCCATCAAAGTCCTCCGAACAAGCTGTTTGCTATACTATACGCTTACGCGCCGCGGTTGGCAAGTATTTTGCGCGCCACAAAGACGCCGCTGGCCGAGGCGTGGGAAAGCGAGTGCGTCACGCCCGAGCAGTCGCCGATGACGTACAGGCCCTTGTGGATCGTCTCGAGGTTATCGTCGATCTCGACTTCCATGTTGTAGAATTTGACCTCCACGCCGTAGAGCAGCGTATCGTCGTTGGCCGTGCCCGGAGCGATTTTGTCCAGGGCATAGATCATCTCGATGATACCGTCAAGAATGCGCTTGGGGATCACCAGGCTCAGATCGCCGGGCGTGGCCGCCAGCGTCGGGGTCACGAAGCTCTCGGCAATGCGCGCCGGTGTGCTTCTGCGGCCGCGGACCAGATCGCCGAAGCGCTGCACCATTACGCCGCCGCCCAGCATGTTCGAAAGCCGCGCGATGCTCTCGCCGTAGCCGTTGGAGTCCTTGAAGGGCTCGGAAAAGTGCTTGTTGACCAGCAGGGCGAAGTTGGTGTTTTCCGTGTGCTTGCTCTTATCCTCATAGCTGTGGCCGTTTACGGTGACGATACCGTTGGTGTTTTCGTTGACGACGACGCCGTGGGGGTTCATGCAGAAGGTTCGCACCATGTCTTCAAACTTTTCGGTGCGGTAAATGATCTTGCTCTCATACAGCTCGTCCGTCAGCTCCGAGAACACCTCGGCGGGCAGCTCTACACGCACGCCGATGTCCACCCGGTTGGAGTGGGTCGGGATCTGCAGGTCACGGCAGACGGATTCCATCCACTTGCTGCCGCTGCGGCCCACAGAGATGACGCAGTCGCGGCACTCGTATGTTTCCCCGCCCGCGGAGATGACATAGCCGTTGTCCGTCTTTTCCACCGCCGTCACGGCCGTGTTGAAGATAAAGTCCACCTTGTCCTTCAGCTCGTCATAGATGTTTGCCAGCACCACATAGTTGATGTCCGTTCCCAGGTGACGCACCTGGGCATCCAGCAGATGCAGGCCGTTTTCCAGGCACTTCTTTTTCAGCTTGCTGTTGGCCGTGGAATA
>CAMHER010000122.1 GCA_946184215.1 uncultured Clostridia bacterium
CCTCGGCCAGGTTCGGGTTTTCGCACTCCCGGTTATAATAGCCGTCGCGGTACAGGCCGATGACGACGTCGGCGTCCTGTTCGATGGCGCCGGATTCACGCAGATCCGAGAGCATCGGGCGCTTGTCCTGGCGCGATTCGTTGGCACGGGAAAGCTGCGAGAGGCAGATGACCGGGACGTCAAGCTGCTTGGCCATGATCTTGAGCATGCGGCTGATGTCGCTGACTGCCTGGGTGCGGCTCTCGTTCGACCAGCTGTGGCCGCTGCCGGCCGACTGCATCAGCTGGAGATAGTCGATGACCACCAGGTCCAGATCCTTGACCATGCGGCACTGGGCGTTCATATCCGAGACCGTAAGGGTGGGGTTGTCGTCGATGAGGATCGGCGACTCGCTGAGGGTGTTGGCAGCGGCGGCCACATCGCGCCACTGCTGCTCGGAGAGCTGGCCCGTCAGCAGGTTCTGGGACGGAACCAGCGAGGCGCGGGACAGCAGGCGGCTGACCAGCTGCTCGCGCGACATTTCCAGCGAGAAGACGGCGACCTTCTTATGCTGGGTCATGGCAACGTTCAGCGCCATGTTCAGCGCAATGCTTGTCTTGCCCATGCCGGGGCGCGCCGCGATCAGGATCAGTTCCGACTTGTTCAAGCCCAGGATCATGTTGTCCAGGTCCGGAAGTCCGGTGGACAGGCCGGGGATCTTGCTGCCGGAGGAGGCCGCCTCGCTCATGGCGTCAAAGACGTTCTGCATGACATAGCGGATCTCCTTGAGGCCGCTGGTCCCGCGTCCCTCCCGCAGGGCGTACATTTTGCTCTCCGCCGCCTCGAGAACGCTGTCGGCCTCGCCGCTGCCCTCGTAGACCATGGCGTTGATCTCATCGGCGACCGTGCCGATCGAGCGCAGCAGCGCCCGGTCCCGCACGATGGCGGCGTATTCCATGGCATTGGCCGAGGTGGGCGTGACGCGCATGATTTCGGCAAGATACCCGGGCGTGTTGTCGTCGTGCACGCCGCGGACCTTCATCTGATCGAGCACCGTGACCGGGTCAACGGTCTGGCCGTAGGAGAACATGGCCACGATCGTTTCAAAAATATCCCGGTTGGCGCGGACATAGAACTCATCCGGCCGGAGCTTTTTGATAACCTCCGCGATGCAGCGGGGGTCAATCAGCATGGAGCCGATGACCGCCTGCTCCGCCTGGGAGGAATAGGGGATCTTCTTCCCCAGCAATTCATCCATGGCGTTTCCTTTTTATTCCTCGACCACCAGCAGATTGATCGTGCCGTTGATCTCGTAGCCGAATTTGGCTTTGACCGAATAGGCGCCGAAGGTCTTGATCGGCTCGCCCTGGACGATCTTGTTCTTTTCGATGTCGATGTCAAACTGTTCGCGCAGCGCCTTGCTGATTTCGGCGGAGGTAACGGCGCCGAAGAGTTTGCCTTTCTCCCCGGCCTTGGCGCGGACGATGACCTGGACGCCCTCGAGCTTTTTGGCGTTCTCGGCGGCCTGGGCCTTCTCCAGCTCGATCTGGCGGGCGCGGGCCTTCTCCCTCTGCTTGAGCGCGTTGATGTTGTCGGCCGTCGCCTCCGCCGCCAGCTTGCGCGGCAGGAGGTAGTTGCGGGCATAGCCGTCGGAGACTTCTTTGAGTTCTCCCTTCTTGCCCTGTCCTCTGACGTCGGTGTTGAAGATCACTTTCATGATGTATTCTTCCTTTCCTTATTGGTCAAGATACTCGTCAATTGCCGTGCGCACGCGCGCAACGACTGTCTCCAGGTCGGTGTTGTCAAACTGTGCCGCGGCGGCGCTGCGGTTTCCGCCGCCGCCCAGCTTTTCCATCAGGATCTGCACGTTGATCTCCCCGATGGAGCGTGCGGAGGCGAAGATGCTGCCGTTGTCGCCCGGCGCGATCACGACCGACGCCTCCACGCCGGAGATATTCAACAGCTCGTCCGCAGCCTGTGCGGCCACGATACGGCTCTGCTGCTCCTCTGGCGCGGCGATGGCCACGTTGCGGTACAGCTCGGCGTTCTGCATGATGCGGTAGCGGGCGACGGTGTCCGCCATGTCGTTCTGCAGCAGCCTTTTGACATAGGTGGTGTCAGCACCGCAGCGGCGCAGATAAGCGGCCGCGTCAAAGGTGCGCTCGCCGGTGCGGATCGTAAAGCTCTTGGTGTCCAGCACGATGCCGGCAAGCAGCGCCTCGGCCTCGCATTTTAAAATATCGCCCGGCTCGGCGACCTCCTGCAGCACCTCGGTCAGCAGTTCGCAGGCCGAAGAGGCATAGGGCTCGATAAACGCGAGGGCGGCATTCTGGATATAGGTGGCGGCGACGCGGTGGTGGTCGATGACCGCAACGCGGTTGCAGGCCGCCAGCAGGTCCGGGTCCTCCACCCGCTCGGGGCGGTTGACGTCAACGACCACCAGCAGCGTCCGCCCGTCTGCGCGGAGCATCGCCTCGGTCCCGTTCATGAAGATGTCCTTATATTCCGGCTGCTGGCGCAGCTCGCTGATCAGGCTTTTTGAGGCGTTCTTTTCCAGGTCCGCCACAATATTGGCCCGCACGCCGAACTTGCGCGCCAGACAGCACACGCCCACCGCGGAGCCGATCGCGTCGAGGTCGGCAAAACGGTGGCCCATGACCAGGATGCGCGAGGAATCGCGTACAAGCTCGGCAAGCGTCGTGGCCATCACGCGGGATTTGACCTTGGTGCGGCGCTCGATCTCCGTGCCGCGGCCGCCGTAGAAATCAAAGTTCAGGCGGTTTTTGATGACAGCCTGATCGCCGCCGCGGGAGAGAGCCAGCTCCGCCGCCACCTGGGCAAACTGCATCGTCTCCTGCAGGCTCTGTCCCTCTTCGCCGAGTCCCAGGGAGAGCGTGGCGTTTACCCCTGAGGGGCTGACGATCTGATGGACTTCCTCGATGATGGCGAACTTTCCTTCCTTGAGTGATTCCAGATACCGGCGCTCAAACACGACGAGATAGCGGTCCCGGTCATAGCGGCGCAGGATCGCCTTCCTCTCCTCCGCCCATTGGGTCAGCTTGTCCTCAACGGCGTCGCGCAGATCGTTTTTGATGCGCTCGGGCTGGTTCTTGGTCAGCTCATCGAGATTGTCGATCACAAAGATGCCCGCCACCGGACGGCTGTTGATGAACTCCGCTCGAATGCTGTCATATTCCGTGACGTCCACCCAGTAGGTGATGCCCATGAAAGCGCTGGCCTCGTCCGAGTTCTCCGAGCGGATGATGTTGCCGTGGAGCTGATACTTTTTCCCGTTGACTTCCAGCAGCGTGGGATACTGGGTTTTCCCCTCCAGCAGCCACTTGCCCGTAAAGCCAGGGACCGTGTCGGAAATGCTGGCGTCGAGCCGGGTGCCCGTTTTGCCGCACATATCGAAAAACATCTCGTTGCCCCAGACAATGCGGCTGTCCGCCAGATGGAACACCGCAATGGGCAGCGGGAAGTTCATCAGCGTGTTGTTTTTCGCGTTCTCCGTGTCGTAGGTGACCGATTCAATATAGGCGGCCAGCTGCTTTTCGCGCCGGCGGCGCATGAAGACGGTGTAGATGATCAGAAGCAGAATGACCCCGCCTTCGGCCATGGCGAGGGTGTACATATCGAGGTTGTAGACCTTGAAGAACAGGGTCGCCGCAGCGAAGGCCACGAGAAAGATCATATACAGTCTCGAGCCGGGCTCGGCAAGGCGTTTGAGGTTGTTGTTCATCGTTGTTCCTCCCCCTTTTTCCGTCTCAAAGCGGGGTGAAAGCTGCGCGCAGCTGTTATTGATATAGTAAGCGATAGTATATTATAACAAAAGCCCCTCCACTTTACAAGTAAGCAAAGACGGAGGGCGGAGAAAATATTTTTACCCGCCGCGGTCCATACTAAATCCGTCATGAAAAAAAGAAAGAAGAGGTGCCGATATGAAGGCAGTCATTCTGGCGGGCGGCGAGGGCACGCGGCTGAAATGTATCACGCACGACACGCCCAAGCCCCTTGTGCCGCTGCTGGGGCGAAGCATGATGGAGCATATTCTGCGGCTGCTGCGGCGCTGCGGCTTTACGGAGGTCTGCGCCGCGCTGCGCTACCGCGCGGAGGATTTTATGAAGGCCTTTTCCGACGGCTCAGGCCTGGGGCTCCATTTGTGCTATCGCGTGGAAAACGAGCCCCTGGGCACGGCGGGGGCCGTGAAAAACTGCGCTGATTTTTACGGAGAGGAGGACTTCCTTCTGATCTCCGGCGACGCGGCCTGCGACTTTGACCTTGCCGCGCTTTTTGCCGAGCATCGCAGGCGCGGCGCGGCTGTGACCATTGCGCTCAAGCGCGACAGCTCTCCTCTGCGCTTCGGGCTGGCCGTGACCGACGGGGCGGGTCAGATCCGCGGCTTTGTGGAAAAGCCGGACTGGGAGGGCGTTGTGAGCGATCTGGTCAACACGGGGATCTACGTGCTCTCCCCCCGGGCGATGGCGCGCGTTCCCCAGGGCGTTCCCTTTGATTTTGCGCGGGATCTTTTTCCGCTGCTGCTGCGAGAGGGTGAAAAGCTTGCGGGCGTGGAGTGCGAGGGCTACTGGTGCGACGTGGGTACCCCGGCGAGCTATTACCGCTGCTGCGCCGACGCGCTGGAGGGCAGGCTGCATCTCGATCTGCCGCCCCAGTTCGCTCCGCCGTCCGGGCCGGTGAGCGCGCTGCGGCACGAGCGAGCCGCGGCCGTGCGGGATTTTCCCTGCCGCGACCGGGCGGCGACAATGGCGGCGCTCTCGACGCTGATGCTGGAGATGGGCGCCGACTATTCCGACGGCATCCGCTTCCCGCTCCCCCAGGGGCGCGTGCACATTTTCCCCTGCCGCGAGAAGAGCGCCGTGGCCGTGGCCGTGGACGCACCGGACGCGGAGTTTGCCGCCGCGCTCGCGCTGGACGCCGGGGAGATCATCCGAGCGCTCGGATTGTGAAAGACGATTTACAACTTCCCCCTCTTTGCGGTATAATGGCCGCAAAGAGGGGTCATTGTTCACGGTTCATTAAAGCAGGAGGGAACGCATCATGAATGTAGAAAAAACCATACGCAATCTGGAGCTTCGCGGATACAGCGTCAAGCGCTTTGCCACCGGCGAAGAGGCTGCGGCTTATCTCGACGCGCAGATCGACGGCACCACCGTGGGGATCGGCGGCTGCATGACCGCAAAAGAGCTGGGACTTTACGAAAAGCTTTCGGTACATAACGAGGTGTTCTGGCACTGGATCGCCCCGGGGCCGGAGACGATCGCGAAGGCCAACGCCGCCGCGGTGTACATCTCCAGCGCCAACGCCATGACCGAGGGCGGCGAGATCCTGAACATCGACGGCAACGGCAACCGCCTCGCCGGGCAGGTGTACGGGAAAAAACGCCTTTTCATCGTGGCTGGCACGAACAAGATCTGCCCGGACTTCGAAAGCGCGCTTTCGCGCGCGCGCAACGTGGCCGCGACCCGCAACGCCCTGCGCTTTGAGGCGAAGAAAACGCCCTGCAAGCTTGACGGAAAATGCCACGACTGCCGCAGCGCGGACCGGATCTGCAACGCGCTGCTCGTTCTTTGGGCGCCGATGGGCGGCATGACGAGCGAGATCATTTTAATCGACGAGGAGCTGGGGTACTGATATGAGTATTGTCAGAAGAAACGGGGAGGAAAAGGTCCTCCGTAAAAAGATGTTCGGCGGCGAGGGAGAGGCCGAAATGCACGTGATCCTCGACGGCGAGGCGGAAATGTACGGCAAGGGGCGGGTGTTCAACCGCGTCGTGCTCGCTCCCGGGGCCGAGGTGGCCTGGCATGTCCACCACGGCGACGGTGAGTGCTACTATGTTCTCAAGGGCGAGGGCACCTACAGCGACAACGGCACGCTTATCACGATGCACCCCGGCGACATGAGCTTTGTGGGCGACGGCGAGGGACATTCGATGAAAAACAACGGAAGCGAAGATCTGGAAATGATCGCGCTGATTTTGTACGTGTAAGCGGTTTTGCCCGTCCGGCAGGAAGAAACATCAATACACGGG
>CAMHER010000123.1 GCA_946184215.1 uncultured Clostridia bacterium
ACGTCGCGCAGCAGGGCCGAGGGGTGATAGATCGCCATGTACTTCACGCCGTCCTTTTCAAACCACTGCCCGTGCTCCCGCGTGATGCGGAAATCCTTTCGGATCAGCGCGCCGGCGGCGATACGGCCCAGGCAGACGATGATCTTCGGGCGGACGAGCGCGATCTGCTGATCCAGCCAGCTCCGGCAGGCCGCCATCTCCTCCTCCGCCGGGTCGCGGTTCATCGGCGGGCGGCATTTGACGGTGTTGGCAATATAGATCTTCGTCCGGTCAAGGCCGATCATCTCCAGCATATCGTCCAGCAGCTTGCCCGCCGGACCGACAAACGGCTCGCCCTGCAGGTCTTCCTGCTCGCCGGGCCCTTCGCCGATGAACATGACCTCGCCGGGCACTTTTCCCACGCCGAAGACCAGCTTATGCCGTGTCCTGCCCAGAGGGCACTTGCCGCAGCCGGCGCAGCGCTGCTCCAGCTTTTCCATTTCCGTTGCCATATCAGTTTTCCTCTGTTCCGCGGACAAGCTGCAGCAGCAGCTCGCGGCGGTTATTTTCGGGATAGTCCATCACATAGTCCAGCAGGAAGTTGAGCATTTCCCCCAGTTCTTTTCCCCGCAGGCCAAGCTCCACCAGGTCATCGCCCGTGACGGCAAGATGGCGGACGGAGAAGCATTCGCCGCTGCGCAGCACGGCGCGCAGCGCGTCACGGCTTTTGCCGCCCACCAGCGCGTCATAGCACTGGGCGGCGCAGGAGGCCGTGTCCACGCCCCAGCGGTTGAGCAGCTTTTTCCATTCCTTTTTCGTGCGCGGCGGCGGCGAATGGAGCAGCGCGCAGCAGTCGCCGCAGCAGCGGACGGTGCGGCCGTCAAGCCGCAGGGCCGTCAGGAAATCCTGGGCCGACGCGATCATGCCGCGGCGCTCCAAGATCACGCAGAGGGCAGCCCAGCGGGGCAGCGCCTTTTTCGGCAGCGCCGTGATCCGGATCAGCTCCGAGACCGGCTCGTCGCCGCGCCGGGTCAGATACCGGTCCAGCAGGCCGGCGTCAATGACCGTCAGCAGGATCTGCGGCCGCGTCGTCAGCAGCATTTTTTCGACCTCGTCCCGCACCCGCTCCGCCGAGACGGAGGCGGCGAGCGGCGCATTTTTGTAAACGGCGGCAAGGGTCTTTTCCTCCACCGCAAAGCCAAGCCTGGCCGAGAAGCGCAGCGCGCGGAACATGCGCAGCGCATCCTCTTCAAAGCGGCGGTCCGGCTCACCGACGCAGCGGATGATTTTTTTCTGTATGTCCTCCACGCCGCCGAAGGGGTCTGCGATCAGGCCGTCCGGCGGGAGGGCAATGGCATTGATGGTGAAATCCCGGCGGGCCAGGTCGGAGGCCAGGTCCCCCACAAAGCTGACCGCCTCGGGGTGGCGGTGGTCGGCATAGCTGCCGTCGGTTCGGAAGGTGGTGACCTCCACGGCGTGGGAGTGGATCAGCACTGTGACTGTCCCGTGGCGGATCCCGGTGGGCACGGTATGGGAAAACAGCTCCCTGACCTGGTCGGGCAGGGCGCTGGTACAGATGTCCCAATCCTGCGGATGCACGCCGAGAATCATATCCCGCACGCAGCCGCCGACAAGATAGGCAAGATAACCCCGCGACTGCAGGGTGATCAGGACCTGTTTGACATAGCGGGGCGGTGTGATGTTTGCCATTCTGAACCTCGTTTCCATACTTGCATAAAAAAGGGGGTCGTATTATAATAATGCAGTGTATGTAAAAGACAGAATCTCTTTCTTCTTTTTTATTTTACCATTCTGCCATACCAACATCAATACTCTTTTTCGGAGTGCCTGTACTATGATCGAATTTGACAACTTTCTCTCCCCCGGCCGCAAGGGGCATCTTGTCGGTATCGGCGGCGTTTCCATGTCCTCCCTTGCCGAGGTGCTCAAGGGCATGGGTATCCTGGTCACCGGCTCGGATATGAACGAGAACCCGAACGTCGCCTCGCTGGAAGCCAACGGCTTCACCGTCCACATTGGCCACCGGGCCGAGAACATTGCCGACGACGTGGAGTTTGTGGTCCGCACGGCAGCGGCCCACGACGACAACCCCGAGATCGTCGCCGCCCGGGCGCGGGGCATCCCGGTCTTTGAGCGCACCCAGGCCTGGGGCGCGATCTCGAAGGACTATCAGAACGCGCTGTGCATCTCCGGCACCCACGGCAAGACTACGACCACCTCCATGTGCACGCACATCAACATGGCGGCCGACCGGGACCCGACCGTGATGATCGGCGGCACGCTGCCGCTGCTGCACTCCGGCCACCGGGTAGGCAGAGGCAACACGATCATCATGGAAGCCTGCGAGTATTACAACTCCTTCCTCTCCTTCCATCCGACCATTGCGGTGATTTTGAACATCGAGGCAGACCATCTGGATTTCTTCAAGGACCTGGATGATATCAAGCGCTCGTTCCGCGCCTTTGCCGAGCGCACCGCTGAGGACGGCACCGTGATCGTCAACCTGGACGATGCCAACACGATGGACGCCGTGGCAGGCCTTGATCGCCACATCATGACCTTCGGTCTCAGCCCGAAAGCGGATGTGTACGCCAAAAACATCTCCTACCTCGGGGAAAACAGCCATTTTGACATCTATTATCACGGCCGGAAGTACACGGATGTGACGCTGCACGTTCCGGGAGAGCACAACATCAAAAACGCCCTGGCAGCCACGGCAGCCTCGATCTGTCTCGGCATCCGTCCCAACGCCGTGAAATACGGTCTGGCCGGCTTCAACGGCGCGGGCCGCCGCTTTGAGTTCAAGGGAAAGTTCAACGGCGCGGACGTCTATGACGACTACGCCCACCACCCCGGCGAGCTGCGGGCCCTGCTGGACATGGTGGAGACACTGAACTACAAGCGCACGGTCGTGGTCTTTCAGCCCCACACCTACAGCCGTACCGCCGCGCTGTTTGACGACTTTGTCGCCCAGCTCCGCCGCCCTGACGTGGTGCTGCTGGCCGAGATCTTTGCCGCCCGTGAGAAGAACACCATCGGCATCTCCTCCTCGCAGCTGGCCGAGCAGGTCCCCGGCGCGAATTTCTATCCCGGCTTTGAGGAGCTGGAAAACGCACTGCGCTCGCTGGCCCAGCCCGGCGATATCATTCTGACCGTCGGCGCCGGCGACGTCTACCGCATCGGCGAGAAGCTGGTGGCGGAAGCGAAGGACTGATTGCACGCAACATAGCAAAACCACCCCGATGTGAAAAACATCGGGGTGGTTTTGCTATGCAGAAATCAATCAAAGGCCGACATGGAGGCTGCCTTCCAGTTGGTTCCGTCGTGGATGAAGACCATCTTATAGCCGTCCTGCATGGCGTAGGAGTACTGCTCATACCAGGAGGTGGCGGTAAAGTCCGCCTTATAGAGGATCGTACAGGTGAAGCAGCCGTTGCCCGCGCGGTGGAAGTTGTCAAAGCGCAGCTCGTCATAGCTCACCTCTGTGGCCGAGGCCCAGATCATGGCGTCGTAGGAGTTGCGGGCATAACTGTCCAGCTCTGTCCCCGGCAGGATCCGATCCAGCAGGTCGTTGAGCGCCGCGCCGTTGTACTTGTAGGAGGCATAGTGCATATAGGCGTCAAAGAAGCCCTCCGCCGCATTGCGCATCACCTGGGTGGTGTCCTCGTCGGTGGGATAGAAAAAATAGACCTTTCCGTTCTCTCCCATGACGGGCGAGAGCTCTGTCCCGTTATAGGACGCGTGGATATCCGGTACGGTGTACAGCCCGTCCGCGGCATAGAGGAGCGTATCATACCCGCCGTCATCGGCCAGGTAAGCGTCCAGCTTGCGGAACATGTTTCTCTCCCGCGCGGCGATCTCCTCCTCGCCCAGGACAGCGCCGCCCACCGTAACTTCGACTCCCTCAGGCGCTTCGACCTGGAAGGAGTAGGTCTGGGTCGGATGGACCACATAGCTGACAAGCCCGTTTTCCACCGGCCCGCTCGGGGCGATCTCGTTTCCCTCGCCGTCTGTCACGACGATATCGCCGTACAGGGGGCTGAGCTCATAGCGCACCATGCGGATCCGCGCTTCCATCCGCGCTTCCAGGGGCGTAAGCTCCAGGAGCGGAACGGAGGGATCGACGATCTGCTCCTCGCGCACCGGGATGCCGTTGACCGAGACCGCCACGCCGTCCGGCGCGTCGATCCTGACGGTGATCGCCGCCAGATTCTGTGTCACCGGCGTGCCTGTGATGGACTCCAGCAGCCACTCGCTGCGGCCGAAGCCGAAGCTGAGCTTATCGTCGGAGGGGACGAAGCTGACCTCGCCCAGACGGGCCGGGCCGGCATAGACCGTGAAGGTCGTGCGCGAAGCGTCGCTCCGGGACATATCGCGCCGATAGGAGAGCTGCTTGCCCCGCACCGAGCTGTCAAAGAAGCCTTCAAAAAGCGTTTGGGCGTCCTCGTATTCGCTGGCCTCGCCCGCGCCGGGCGCCAGTGCGGCGTGCCAGTCGTCCTCGCTCATGGACGCCATCAGCGCGTCCATGGCCTTTTCCGGGCGCGTTTCCTCATAGATCGCGGCATATTTGTAAAAAAACACACAGGCCAGAAAGCCCAGCATCAGCAGCAGCATGGTCCAGAACAGGAGGAACAGGCCCCAGCCGCCGCCCTTTTTCCGTTTCTCAGCCATGGCTCTCCTCCTCTCCCAGTACAATGAAGCCCGTGGGAATGCTGCGCGGGCCGGTCACGGAGGCACAGTTGTTGATGATCTCGCCGTCATAGACCATGACGGAAGACGAGCCGCCGTCCAGATTGCCGGCGTTGAGCGCGCCGTACTGCAGCATGATGTCCACCACGTTTTCCACCGTCGCACCAAGGGTCTTGCTGCTGCGTCCGTCCAGGACGAGCAGGAGCAGCGCGCCGTCCGCACGCTGGCCGATGGCCGTGCGCGGGTTGACGCCGACGCCGAGGTTTTGCGTCTGTACCTCGCCGTTGATGATCAGGGAGGAGGCGATGCCGTCGTGGGTGACGAAGCTGACGCCCCATTTCATGCCGGAATCCAGCGCTTCCTGCCCGGACATAGTTCCGACAAGGAGCTTGCCCTCGCCGTCGAGACCCACGACGTTATAGCGCGTGTAGGCGTCGCCGAAGAGGATATTCCCCTCGTGCACGACCAGGCCCAGCGGCGTTGAGCCGTTGCTCAGGCCGTTGTTGTCCACAAAGCCGCCGGCGTTGATGCCCGCGACGCCGTTGTATTTCGCCACCATATCGGTCAGCTGCAGGCCGGGATCTTCGCCGAAATTGCCCGATACGCCGAGGATCACACGGGACGGATCCTTCACGATCAGCAGTTTTCCCTTGCAGGTGCCGTAGGCGATGTCGATCAGCTCAAGTGCGGCCTCATCCTCGCCCGCTTTCTCCCTTCTCTCCTCCGGGGGAGCGATATGGATCAGCGAGGTGTTGACCTGCTGGGTTTCCAGATTTTCCGTGCTCTTGAGGATATAGGGCTCCAGCTCCTCCTCCGTCAGGAAGATCCGGGACATCCAGCGCAGGATACTCGTCTCGCGCACCGAATTGCAGAAGACGCCCGTCAGCGTGGGCGAGGGTCCCTTTTCAAAGACCCAGACCAGGCCGAGGACCGTCAGTGCCAGGCACAGCACGGTCACGCCCAGGAAGGCCAGGATGCGGCCGAACACATTCACACGGCGTTTTTTGGTTTTCTTTTCGTCCATAGCGGATCAGCCCTCCTCTCCCGAAGGTGAGTTCGAGAGCCTCTGCTCCCAGTTGAGATCATAGAGCATCTGCTGCCGCAGCAGCGCATAGCGCTCGGTAGGGTCTGCCTTGTTCCCGTTTGTGTTATAGCGCCACTGGCCGGAGCTGTTGGGGTCGCCGCCATAATCGCTGACAAAGGTATCGGGCAGCTTTTCCTTGAGTACGTCCACGTCGGCCTGGGTGATATGCGTGAAGGTCGTGCCGCAGATGCGGACGATCTT
>CAMHER010000124.1 GCA_946184215.1 uncultured Clostridia bacterium
GCCGTGAATGGCGCGGCCTGAAGGACACCCTCTACGATTACACCCGCTGGCTGTATCTGATGAGCGTGCTGGGCCGCTTCATCATCGTCCCGCGCAACGTCAAGGGCTTCTTCCGCTACCGCTGGATGATGAGCTATCTGTTCGTCCCCCACGGCATGGACAAGTTCACGATCGGTCTGCGCGACGAGGCGCTGCGCATCGCCCACACCTCCTTCAACTTCGTTATCGCCGACGTGACCCAGGCCATTGCCAACTGCTTCCGCGGCGATCGCCGCGTGGGCAACGACAAGGCCTATTCCGACAAGTGCGTCATCACCGACGAGAACTCGATGGTCACCTTCATGATGGGCTTCGACAAGGAGAAGGTCCACACGATCCTGCGCGAGGTGCCCACGATGTTCGCCTCGAACATCTTCCACCAGTTCAACGTCATGCACTATCTGGACATCGCCCAGCAGTACGGCATCCCCGGCGACGTCTGCCCCATGCCCGAGGCCGAGGCCGGCATCTCCATCGACGACGACTTCTGCGTGCTCGGCTGCTGCGCGGTACAGAACAACACCACCTGCGACGGCTCGCTGATGGGCAACGGCATCATCGCCAAGCGTCTCGAGCGCCAATACGGCATCCCCACCTTCCAGCTGGCAACGCCTTTGCGCCATAAGGAGCCGGACGTCATGGACTATGCCGCGAGCGAGATCAAGAAGGCTATCGCCTTTGTCGAGGAGCACACCGGCGAGAAGTGGGATTGGGACATGTACTTTGCCGCCGCCAAGCGCGTAAACTATGCCACCCGCTGCCGCATCGCGCAGATGGAGATCAACTCCACCCCCTATCCGCAGTTCTTCGGCGCCGCGTTCAGCCTTTACAACGACACGAACTACATGGGCAACTCCGGCCGCGACCCGCAGTTCCTCAAGATCGACCGCAAGCTGCTTGAGCTGGCCGAGCAGGGCTACAAGGCCAAGCGCATGTACGCCAGGGAGTACCGCCACCGCGCCATTGTCTGGGGCGTTCAGCCGCAGTACGTCATCGACATGCTCTACTGGCTGGTGCAGTGCTGGGGCGTCATGCCGCTGACGGACATGCTCTCCGTCATCAACACCGACATGATCGCCGAGGACGACACCCCCGAAAACCGCGAGCAGGCCTACCGCGACATGGCCATGCTGAACATGGAAATGATCATGCGCAACCACACACACGGCGGCTTCAAGGTACTGGTCGACGATCTGTGGGAGCTGTGCGAGAAGATGAACGCCGATATGGTCATGATGTGGGAGCACATGTCCTGCAAGGCGCTGACCGGCATGCACGGCCAGTTTGAGGAGCAGGCCCGCGAGAGAGGTATCCACATCATGTGGGTCAGCCACGACCTGTGTGATCCGCGCGTGTTCACCCGCCAGGCCATCCGCGACCAGGTCAACTCCTATATGCGCACCGTCATGCGCGAGGAGCCGCTGGATCCCTCGCTCGAGATCATTCCCGACAACGAGGCATACTAAGGTAAGGAGAACGAACTATGTGTAAGTGCAGATTTGCCAATGTTTTGCTCAAGGTCCTGCTGCGGCTGCTGGCCGTCGGGCTTGGCTTTTTTGTCGTGACCTTTACGATTTATTTCTTCAATCTGGATATGAAAGCCACTTCCCTGCTGGCGCCGTGGCTGGAGAAATGGTACGATCATCTCGAGCACAACCAGTACCTCTGATCCCGTAAACCAACAGACCGCCGGGGCGAAAGCCCCGGCGGTCTGTTTCTTGTCTTTTATTTTTTATACCCGGTCGAGAGGTCGACGATATTCCCCAGCGGCTTGCCGGAAAGATAGCACGCGAGGTTGCCAAGCGCGATCTTCAGGATGCCCCTGTAAATCGACGCGTGGTGGAAATTGCCCGCCACGTGCGGCGTGATGACGAGTTTTTCCTCCTGCCACAGGGGGCTGTCGGCCGGCAGCGGCTCGGTTTGGCATACGTCGATGGCCGCGCCGGCGATCTCGCCGTTTTGCAGCGCCTCCAGCAGCACGTCGTGGGCCACGGCGTTGCCCCGGCCGCAGTTGATGAATAACGCGCTGTTCTTCATGGCGCGGAAACGTTCGGCGGTATAGAAAAAGGCCGTCTCCGGCGTGCCGGGCAGAATGGAGAACACCACGTCCGCCTCCGGCAGGACGCGGTCGATCTCCTCAGTCAGCACCAGCTCGTCCACGCCCTCCGGGCATACGCCGGCGCGGCGCTTTACCCCGATCACCCGTGCGCCCATGGCCTTTACCAGCCGGGCATAGCTCAGGCCGATGTCGCCCAGGCCCACCACCAGCACGGTGGATTCCGCCAGTGACCGGACCGTTCCGTGATCCTCCCAGCGGCAGCGCAGCTGCGAGCTGCGGTACAGATGCAGCTTTTTCAGCAGCATCATCGTCAAGGCGAAGGCATGCTCGGAAACGGCCTGGCCGTATGCGCCGGTCGCGTTGCACAAAACGGTTTTCTCCGCCAGGACGCCCTTCGGCATATAGGGATCTGCTCCGGCCGAAAACAGCTGCAGCACGTCCAGATTCTCCGAGGCGCCGATCTTTTTCGGTGAGACGTTGCCGAGGATGAAATTTGCCTCGCGGATCTGCTCCTCCGTTGCTTCGGCGCTCGTCGTGAAGACGATTTCGCAGTCCACCCCCGCCTCCTGTGCGCAGCGGCGCACGGCCTCTTTATCTTTTTCCTCGATTTCGAGCGCGATGAGTATTTTTTTCATAGGGGCAGCTCCTCTCCGGTTGATAAGCTCATACTATCAGTTCCGTCGGATAAAAACAAGCGGCAGATTTCTTCTTTTATTCCTCGCCCCTCACGGCGCGGCGGCGGATCTCCTCGGCCCACTGCCGGGAATAATCCGGCAGCAGATGCTCGCCGTCCAGGGAGACATAGTCGTAAAGATAGCCGTTCTCGTCGCAGAAGGGCTCGTTGCAGTCCACAAAATAAACGTCCTCATAGCCCTCTGCCAGCGAGCGCAGCCCCTCGTTGATGTGCTCAAGGTTTTCCACGGAATAGCTTCCGTCGTAGCCGTTGCTGACGCTCTCGCTGGCGTGCATGACGGCGTGGAGGATGATGCGGGCGCCGGGCTGGGCGTCGTGTACACGCCGGATAACATAGTCGAACTGGTCCATCAGTCCGCCGTAGGGGTAGCCGCTCTCATTGTAGCCCAGGATGATATAGATCTGGTCGAAGGACCAGCGCCGCAGCACCCATTCCAGCGTCGCATTCCGGAAGCCGTCGTCCGAGGCCGTTTTGTCAAAAACGTTATAGACGCTGAAATTGGTATCGCAGAAATACTGCGCCTGTCCGATCCGGACGGCCTTGCGCATTTCGTCCGTCTTGGAGTCGCCGATGAACAGCGTGTGGTCAAAAAAGCTCTCGTCGACCGGTTCGGGAGTCGGCTCCGGCGTAGGTTCCGGCGTTGGTTCCGGTGTGGGCTCCGGCGCAGGCGTGCTCTCCTCCTGCGGCGGCTCTTCCTCCGGCAGGACAAGGATCATGCTCTCCTCCTGCCCCTGCTCGTTCTCCCGCTCCTCCGGAGGCGGCGTCTCATTCTCCGGCCGCAGCTCTTCCGTGGGCTGAGGTGTCTGCGCCGCGGCGGCAAGCGCATGGGTATCCTGCCGCGCCTCCCATTCGGCCCGCTGACGGGCCTCGCGCAGCGGGCCGCTGTCCTGCAGGAGCATCATGGGGATGGCCATGTCCGGCGCGTTGTCGTACTGAGGCAGGCCCTTCAGCAGCGTTCTGCGCAGGAGCATGCCCCCCGCCGTCAGCAGCCCCGCCAGGACGAGTATCGCCATCATGCAGGGCAAGGCGTAATATTTTTTCTTTTTCCGCTTTCGCATCGTGCTGCCCCTCCCCTTAGAAGCTGAAATACAGAAACGCTTCCCCGGCCGCGGTGAGCATGAAATACATACAGACCCAAAACAGGCCGAAAAGCAGCACCCAGGCAAATCCGCTCCCCGAGATTCTGGCCCACAGCCGCCCGGGCAGCGGCGTGCTGCCGATCAGGCCAAGTGTCAGATAGGGCCAGCAGGGACGCAGCGCAGCTAAAAAATCGCCGTTCCCTCCGCCCGCTCCCCCGCCGCCGAAGAGGCGGAGAAAATAACGCAAAGCCTCTCCCGGCGTCGCGGTCATGAAGAACACCCAGGACAGCGCGATCACAAGCGGCAGGTAGAGATGCCCCAGCAGGGGCAGACGGCGCAGCGCCTCGCCGTAGACAAGACGCTCTGCCAGGATCAACACAAACATCATCACGCCCCAGAGCACATAATTCCAGCCCGTCCCGTGCCAGATGCCGGTGAGGAGCCACACCGCGAAGGTGGAGAGTATCATACGCCACGGGCCGTTTCGGCTGCCGCCGAGCGGAATGTAAATATAGGTCCTGAACCAGCGGCCCAGCGTGATGTGCCACCGCCGCCAGAACTCCGCCACGGACGTGGCGCAGTAGGGATGGTCAAAATTATTCGGCAGTCTCATACCGAGCATTTTGCCGACGCCCACGGCCATGCGGGAGTAGCCCCAGAAATCAAAGTAAAGCCGAAGCGCAAAGCCCAGCACGCCCAGCCACGCCAGCGGGACCGATATCCCCTGCACCCCCCGGACCCGGATCTGCCCGAGGATGCCCGCCAGGCGGTCTGCGATCACGACCTTGCAGGCCAGTCCCAGGATAAACTCCTCCAGTCCGGCGTCGAGCCTTGTCTTGTTCCTTTTCGGCGCGGAAACACTCTGCACAAGCGCCTCCGGCTCAGCGAGCGGGCCGGAGATCAGCTTGGGAAACATCAGGATACCAGCCGCGGCGTCGACAGCGCTGAGCTCGCCGCCCTGCCAGGCATAGACGAGCAGGGCGAGCGTCTGAAAGGTGTAGAAGCTGAGCCCCAGCGGGAGAGCAAGCGTTCTTCCCGGAAGCAGTCCGGAGAGCTTTACGCAGACAAGCGGAGCCGCCGTCAGCGTCAGCCACAGGGCAAGGAGCCATTTTTTACGCTTCCCTTTCCCCTGAACCAGCGCACAGCCCAGCACGCCGAAAAGCGTGATGGCGCACAGCAGCGCAAGCTGCAGCAGATCTCCTTTCACGCCCACAGCATAGAACACCAGGCTGCCCGCGCACAACAGCGGCGCGCAGCCTTTGACAGGCACAAGGCGGTAAAGGATCAGGAAGATCGGGAAAAAAAGAAAAAGGAAGGATAGACTGTTGAAACTCATGATCGTGTTCCCTTTCGGCGGCTTTATCAATCGCTCGTAAGCTGCCGTCACTTGACAAGGCCTATCATACCGCGGCAGCTTTCGCTTTTCAAGCGCGGGCTTTTCTTCGCGCCGCGACAATTGAAAACGCCGTCCGGCGGGACGGCGTTTGTGCTGATATTCCTGTCCGCTGAAGGGCTCAGCGTTTTTACTCAAAATATCGTCTGTACAGCAAGTTGATCTGCGGGTCGAGTTCTTTCCTGACGTTCACGTTGTTCTCGCGGATCGTATTCCTCACGCGCTCTTTTTGCATGCGAAATCCTTCCGAATGATACAGTCCGTGCTGAATATGAAGCCTGGCCAGGTCCTCGATCTGCTGATGCAGATCCTGGATCATTTTTTCCCGTTCCATGAATCCCCCCTTCTGCGCCTCTTATCAATATCCCGTGCAGTTCCTGTTGATCTCTGTTTTTTTAATTTTATCATGCTTCCACTTTATGGAACAAGATGGGATTATTGCTGAAACGGCAAACAGTTTCTTGGATAATATGTCGGTGTTTCAATTATTTTGTTTAAAAATATGAACTTTTTTAGGTGAAAACAGTCCTATACCAAATGCAAACGCCGCCCAACTGGGCGGCTATACCTGGCGGGCGGCTGCTTCTTCTCGCGCCCACTCTTTATCAAAGCAAAAGCCACCCCGTCCGGGGTGGCACTTATCTGCGGCGGACTGCGACTCGCTCCGCTCGCTGCATAAGTTCGGCTTGACCAAAACG
>CAMHER010000125.1 GCA_946184215.1 uncultured Clostridia bacterium
CTGCGCGTGCGCGTGATCTGACAACCGAAGACAAAACACAAGGCCGAGTCCACTCGGCCTTTTTCAAACGAAAGAAATGACTTTGCCTACGGAGGAAAACATGTATTATCACGCCTCGCCCACAGCGCACATCCGGGAGCTTGAGCCGCGGATCTCCGAGCACGGCGTTCCCCTGATCTATTTCTCGAAAAAGAGGGAAAACGTCCTCGTGTATCTGAGCAACGCCGTGGAAAAATACGGCCGGGAGACGGGTTTCGCCTGGAACGGCAAATGGAAGAAATGGGGCCCCTACGGCTTCAACAGCGAGGGGCTTCTCTGCCTGGAGGAATACTATCCCGACGCGCTCGAGAGGACTTACAGGGGCGTATCCGGCTATATTTACAGCGCCGAGAGCATCACGGACTCCGGACTGGATATCCGGATCCCGGACGCGGCGACGAGCGGCCGGCCGGTAAAGGTAACGGGCGTGGAATTCGTGCCGGACGCCTGCGAGGCGATCCTGGAGGCCGAAAGAAACGGAAAGATCGTCATCGTCCGCTATAAGGAACTGACGGAAAAGATGAAGGAATGGATCGCGGAGACGATCCGGAAGGAATATGAGGAAGCGGCGGATCATCCGGAGTACAGGCACTTCCTAAAAGGCGTCTTTCCCGAACTCCTCCCGCCCGTGCGGGAGCGGGACGCCGCGCGCTGATCCGCATCAAAAAAAGGAGAGAACGCTATGAAAACCATCGGCATGATCGTCGCGGTCGAAATGGACGCGGTGCTTTCGAAGTACGGCCGCGCGGCGGGGATCGAAAAGCGCGGCGGCTTTGAGATCCACCGCTATGAGGGCGAGGGATACCGTTTGTTTATCGTCAATGCCGGGGCAGGGGAGATCGCCGCGGCCGCGGCGACGGAGCTGCTGATCGCCGCCTGCGGCGCGGAGCTCATCGTCAATTTTGGCGTGGTCGGCGGCCTGACGGAGGAAATGGCGCTCTCCCGCACGGTCGTGGTCGAAAGCGTCGTCCATTATGACTTTGACACCTCCGCCTGGGACGGCTGCGAGGTGGGACGCTATGCCGCTTATCCCACGCCCTTTGTCCCGACGACGCCGGCTCTCGTCGAAAAGGCGCTGGAGCTGTTCCCGGAACTGCGAAAAGTCGTCTGCGCGTCGGCGGACAAATTTGTGGAAGGCGCGGAGAAAAAGCGCAGCCTGCACGAGCGCTTCGGCGCGGATATCTGCGAGATGGAGGCGGCGGGCGTCGTGCTGAGCTGCAACCGCGCCGGCGTACCCTGCCTGGTGATCAAGACCGTCTCGGACGGCATCACGGGCGGCGCCGAGGAGTTTTCGCGGCAGCTTAAGGCCTCGGCGGAGCTGTGCCTCGCCGTGGCGGACGCGATCATCCGCGCGCTGTGAAGGAGGGAGAACATGACAGAAAAGCTGTATTATCTTGACAGCCACCTTTTCGTCTTTGACGCGGAGGTGCTCTCCTGCCGCGAGGGCAAGGGCGGCTGGGAGATCGTGCTTGACCGCACGGCCTTTTTCCCCGAGGGCGGCGGCCAGATGGCCGACACCGGACGGATCGGCGAGGCGCGCGTTTCGGATGTCCACGAGCGCGGGGGCGAGATCCGGCATGTCTGCGACCGGCCGCTGGAGCCGGGGCGATATGACTGCGAGATCGACCGGGAGAAGCGCCTGCGCCGCATGCAGAACCACAGCGGCGAGCATGTCTTCTCCGGCATCGCCCACCAAAAGTTCGGCGTGGAGAACGTCGGCTTTCACATGGCGGACGAGTGCATGACGATCGACTTTGACAGGGAGCTGTCCTGGGAAGAACTCAGCGAGGTCGAATATGAGGCCAACCTGGCCGTGCGGGCAAATGTACCCGTGAGGGCGTACTTCCCGGAAGCCGAGGAGCTTGCCGCGCTCGAATACCGCAGCAAGAAGGAGCTCTCCGGCGCGGTGCGCATCGTGGAGATCGCGGGGATCGACCGCTGCGCCTGCTGTGCGCCGCATGTCTCCGCCACGGGAGAGATCGGCGCGATCAAGCTGCTCACGGCCGAGCGGCACCGCGGCGGCGTGCGCCTGACGCTGCTCTGCGGGATGGACGCGATCGACGATTACCGCCGCAAGCAGCAGAGCGCGGCGGCCATCTCCGCCCTGCTCAGCGCCAAGCGCGATGAGATCACTCCCGCCGTGGAGCGGCTGCTGGAAAACGAGGCCGGGCTCAAGGAACGTCTCAGCGCGCTGAGCATGGGCTATGCCGGGCTCCTGAGCGAGCGGTATGAGCCCACCGAGGGCAACATCTGCGTCTTTGACGCGGTGCTCTCCGACGCCTCCGCCCGCGAGCTGGTGAACCGCCTGGGCGAAAAATGCGCCGTCGCGGCGCTCTTCTTGGGCAGCGACGAGGAGGGCTGGCGCTATATCATCGGCAGCAGACGCGTGGATCTGCGCGGGTGTGCAAAGACCATCAACGCCGCGATTTCCGGCCGCGGCGGCGGCCGCAGCGAGATGATCCAGGGCAGCGCCTCGGCGTCTGCCGAAACGATCCAAAGCTGGTTTGACAAGACTCGATTTTAGACAAATTCGGTCGAATTGTATAACTAAGGCATCGTAATTTCGGGAATTATCCACAATTGCGAGGCCTTATTTTTGACAGGCGCGAGGGCGAATTAAAATTGACAAAGCAATGACGCTTTGTTAAACTTATTAATAAGAATGGCATTACTGGGCCCGAAAAAAGGAGAGAGGATGCAAAGGCTTTTTCCGGTCCCGTGCCGTTAACAGAAAACGAAATATTTGGGGGGTTATCTGTTGAAAGATCTTAAGCATCTCATTTATTTCGAGAACCTGCTTCAGGAAGCCAACAACGAGCTCGTTCGCCAGGCCAAGGCCGAGGGCAAGCGTGCGATCGGCTATACCTGCTACTTCATGCCTGAAGTTCTTCTCGATCTGCCCGGCTGCTTCTCTGTCAGACTCAGAGCGCCGCGCTGCACCTCTCCCGACATCGCGACGTACTATATGTCTGCGCGTGTCTGCCACTACGCCAGAAGCCTGCTCGAGCGCGCGCTCGAGGGCGGCTTCAACTTCCTCGATGCGCAGATGGCGACCGAGACCTGCACCGCAACCTGCCGTTTCCAGGAGCACCTTGAGCAGAAGCACCTTGACTCCGTCAAGGACATGCGCATCATCGACAACGACGATTTCTTCTGCGAATTCACGGACGTCCCGTTCAAGAGAAACGAGATCTCCATCGACCACTTTACCGACCAGCTGCGCTACCACGTGTTGGGCAAGCTGCATGAGAAATTCGGCATCGACGTCTCCGACGAGGCGATCCTGAAGGCCGTCGAGCAGCAGAACGAGGTCTCCCGCCTGATGCAGGAGATCGGAGAGTACCGCAAGCTTGACAACCCCACGATCACCGGCTATGAGTTCCATGTGATCCAGCTCGTCACGCTGGCCTGCCCGAAGTATCTCATCCTCCCGTACCTGCGCGAGACCGCCGAAGAGCTCAAGACCCGCGAGCCCGATCTGAAGAAGGAGTTCCGCTGCAAGGTCGTTCTGGCCGGCTCGGAGAACGACGACCCCGACTTCACCAAGCTCATCGAGGGCTGCGGCGCGCTTGTCGTCTGCGACCGTTTCTGCTACGGCGCGGTCGAGAGCCGCGTGCCCATCGTGCTCGAGGAGGGCAAGAGCCCGCTTCGCTGCATCGCCGAGCACTATCTCAAGACCTCCAACTGCCCGCGCTTCATGCCGCAGGACGAGATGCGCGCCCGCAAGAAGAGAATCGCGGACCTGGCCAAGGAGTATCATGCCGACGGCGTGATCCTGGCCTCCAACAAGTTCTGCGAGTACTGGAGCTATGAGCGCGTCATCGACACCTTCATCCTCAAGCGCGACTTCGGCCTGCCCGTCTGCTCCATCGAGAAGGAATACATCAACTCCGCCTCCGGCCAGCTGCGCACCCGTTTCCAGGCCTTTGTGGAGAGCGTCGAGATCAAGCACATCCAGGAGGGCAAGTAAAATGGCGAAGAACATCAAGAAAGCACTCAGAGATTTCTGGTTCGGCAAGCCTCATTCCGCTGAAGAGGGCGGCCGCCGCCTCGGCGATCTGCACGAGGACAAGACCAATCTCTACAAGCACAGAGAGTGGCGCGGTGTCAAGGACACCATGTACTACTTCTACATGATCTGGCTGTACAACTACATCTTCATGGTCAAGGACGTCATGGTCATGGGCGGCCTGGTCAACTTTGCCAAGGGCGTGTGGCGCTACCGCTGGGTCGGCCAGACCTATCTGCCGGTCCTCCACTGGTTTGACCGCGGCCTTGAGGGTATGCGCGGCGAGGCCATGAAGGGCTCCGCCTGGCACTACCGCGCCATGGTCAGCAGGACTATCCGTCAGTTCCAGCGCATGTTCGCCGCTGACACCCGCCTGCACGGCGGCAAGCAGAACGACCTGTACAAGCACACCATCGCCCACAACGAGACCGTCTGGGGCGGCGTGTTCTATCCCTGGGACGGCGAGATCACCAATGTGCCTCTCGAGATGATCCCCTACTTCGTCACCTGCCACGTCAACTCCCACACCGTTCTCAACTACATCGACGCGGTGCAGTCCATCGGCCTGCCGGGCGACCCCTGCCCGATGTGCCAGGCCGAGTCCGGCATCTTCGTCCTCGACGACGTTCCCGATTACGCCCCCGCCGTCGTCACCTGCAACGAGGCCTGCGACGCCTCCGTCTCCACCTCCACGCTGCAGGACTGGTTCTTCGACAAGCCCCTGTTCTCGCTGCCCATGCCGATGCAGTTTGACGACCCGCTGGTCAAGAAGTACTGCGAGAAGGAAATCGAGCAGCTGTGGAAGTTTGTCGAGGATCAGTACGGCATCCCCTTCAGCTGGGAGAAGCTGGTCCACAAGCTCGAGCAGCAGAACGAGCTGCAGCGCTTCGAGTGGGAGAAATGGGAAGTTGCCGCCAAGACCAACAGCTATCCCATCAACGGTGTCGCCCAGGCTCTGTACCGCATCTACCAGACGCAGTACGGCGATTGGGAGATCTGGCACGTCACCGACAAGAAGGTCCGCAAGATCCTGGAAAAGTGCGTGTCCAAGAAGATCAACACCTTCCCCCAGACCCGCCACAGAGTCATCGCCTGGTCCTGCGCGCCGCTGTACTACTCCAACTGGTGCACCTGGGCCTACAACTGCTGGGGCCTCAACGTCATCATCAACATGGACTCGCTCATGTTCGACATGGAAGTGCGCACCGACTCCTACGAGCACACCCTCGAAGACATGGCCCAGTACCACATGTGGGCTCCGATGCGCCGCATGGCCGTCGGCGGCATGAAGCACATGTTCGAGCTGTGGGAGTACATGGAGAGATTCAACTGCGACATGGTCGCCATGTATGACCAGCTGCAGTGCAAGGGCGTTCAGGGTCTGCACGGCCTGTTCGAGGACGAGTTCCGCGACAGAAACGTCAAGGCCTTCTGGATCCCCCATGCGCTGCCGGACAGCCGCACCGTTTCCCGTGCGGAGATCCGCCGCCTGATCAACGACTACATGACCACCGTCATGCACGAAGAGCCGCTTGACCCCTCGCTGCTTGACTTTGACGACTCCATGACCTGGTAATAGGAGGATATTGAGAATGTGCAAATTCGCTAAGAAGCTGTTAAAGATCCTGGGCGTCGTCCTGGTTTTGAACATCGGCCTTTTCTGCGTGTTCTTCTTTGACCTTGACGGCAAGCTGCTGTTCAACGTTGTCGAGCCCTTCCTCAAGAAGCACTATGACGACATGGAGCGCAGAGATACCACGCTCACGACTCCCTATGAGATCGACAAGTTCCCCAAATACGACTACTAAGATAATATTGGAGGCAGACACGATATGAAATACTTTGGCGGCTGCGACGTAGGATCCACGTTTACGAAGGCAGTTATTC
>CAMHER010000126.1 GCA_946184215.1 uncultured Clostridia bacterium
CGAGCAGCGTGCCGATGTCGGGGTAGTTGATGCTGGAAAAGGCGGCATAGCTCTTCGAGCAGGTTTTTCGGGCCCGGGTGCCGGTGATCACGCGGCCGGAAAAGACAATGTTCACGCCGTGGATTTTCTCCGAGCAGGCGCAGACAAAGGCATCGTAGAGATTGAGCTTTGAGTCTGTGGAGTCATAGTTGATGGGCTTTTGGGCACCGGTGAGGATGATGGGCTTTTCCGCCCCCTGCACCAGGTAGGACAGCGCCGCGGCGGTATAGGCCATCGTATCCGTCCCGTGGCTGATGACGAAGCCGTCATAGCGATCATAGTTCTCCCGCAGCGCCGCGGCGACAGACAGCCAGTGGGCGGGCGTGATATTGGTGGAGTCGATCGAGAAAAGGGACAGAAAATCCACCCGGCACAGCTTCTCCACCGCCGGGACATAGCGCAGCAGCTGCGCGGGGGTGAGTTCGGGGCTGAGACCCTCGCTCGTCATCTCCGAGGCGATCGTGCCGCCGGTCCCGATCAAAAGGATACGCTTCATGCTCCTTCTCCTTCTCCCCGCGCCGATGGCGCGGGTTTTACATTTTCGTTCTTTTCGTTCTTTGTCTTTCATTATAACAAGCGGCACGAAAATATGCAACTTGCGCCGCTGCAGGCGGGGACGGGAAAGAAACCGTTGAAAAGTGACGGCTTTCATGATATCATAACTAAATTGTAAGAGAAAACCACCGGAGGGAGAGAAACACGTGGAGGAGACGAAGCTTACCTTCAAGCGGTATGAGAAAAAGTATCTTCTCTCCCGTGAGCAGTATGAAAAGCTCTTCCGGGAACTGCAGAACCATATCGTGCCCGACGCGTATCACCGCAGCACGGTGTGCAGCATCTACTACGACACCGACGACTACGAGCTGATCCGCCGCTCGATCGAGGCGCCGGTCTATAAGGAAAAGCTGCGCCTGCGCAGCTACAACGTTCCGGACGAGAACGGCACCGTGTTCATCGAGCTGAAAAAGAAGTTCAAGGGCATGGTCTACAAACGCCGCGTCGCCATGGGCGCAAAGGCGGCCATGGACTATCTGGCCGGGCGGGCGACAGCGCCCGAGCGCTCGCAGATGACAAAGGAGATCGACTGGTTCCTCAGCCAAAACGCCGTGAAGCCCAAGGTCTTTATCGCCTGCGACAGAAGCGCCTGGGTCGACCGGGACAATAGCGAGCTGCGCATCACCTTCGACGAAAACCTGCGCTGGCGCACGGAGGATCTGGACCTAACCCACGGCAGCCGCGGCGAGGATCTGCTGGAAGAGGGCAGCGTCCTGATGGAAATCAAGATCCCGGGCACAACGCCGCTGTGGCTGGCGCATCTGCTCTCTGACCAGACGCTTTTCCCTACCAGTTTTTCCAAATACGGAACCTGCTATAAAAACCATATCCTCAGCGAATATTTTAACGGAGTGATCGTTTGTGTTTAATTGTGTGATCCCCGCGGTGATGACCGTCTCCGCGTTTTTGATCTGTGTCATGGCCGCGCTTGTCCTCGGACTGCTGACAGCGCTGGTCTTTTCCTTCCGCAGCGAGCACAGCGGAAATCTGCCCTTCGCGCTCGTACTCGTCCCGCCGATCGTCACGCTGGTGATCATGATGGTCAACGGCAACATCGGCGCGGGGCTCGGCGTGGCCGGCGCCTTTTCGCTGATCCGCTTTCGCAGCGCGCCCGGCACGGCGCGCGAGCTCAGCGGCCTGTTCACCGGCACGGCGATCGGCCTGGCCTGCGGCATGGGCTATGTGGGCATCGCGGCGCTGTTCTTCCTCATTGTGGCCGTAACGGTGCTGACTCTGACGCTGCTGCGCTTCGGCGAGACGAGCCGCAGCTTCCGCCATCTGAAGGTCACGATCCCGGAGAACCTGGACTATGACGGGCTTTTCGATGACCTTTTTGAAAAGTATACCACTTCCCATGAGCTTGTCCGCGTCAAGACCACAAACATGGGCACGCTCTATGAGCTGACCTACGATATCAATCTGCGCGGGGGCGACGTGTCCAAGGAATTCATGGACGAGCTGCGCTGCCGAAACGGCAATTTGAACATTATCTGCGGACGCGAGTCCGACAAGGACATGCTGTGATGAAAAAAGGGCTTGTACTTCTTCTCCTCTGCGCGCTGTGCCTCGGTGCGCTCACAGGCTGCGGCGACATTGCGATCGGCCCCGCGCCGGCGGCTCCTTCCGCCGAGAGCGGGAGCGCTTCCGCCCCCGCGGCCTCGGCCTCGGGCGGCATCGAGCCGGCCGGCGTGAGCGTCATCACACTCAGCGGCAGCGGCGCAAAGGCTTCGGGCGGCGGCGTTTCGGTCAGCGGCAGCGTCGTGACGATCGCCTCTCCGGGCGAATACAGTGTCAGCGGCACGCTCGATGACGGCTGCATCGTCGTCAACACCGGCGAGGTCAAGGGCGACGTGCGCCTCACGCTCAACGGCGCTTCCGTCACCTGCCTCTCCGGCGCGGCCATCCGCGTGGAACAGGCAAAGAATTTTGACCTGGTGCTGGCGGACGGAACGCAAAACCGGCTTGTCTCCGGCACGCAGAGCGATACCGTCGAAGAAAAGCTGGAGGGCGCGGCCCTCTTCTCGGAGGATGATGTGGACATTCTCGGCAGCGGTTCGCTGGAGATCTGCGGATATCTCAACAACGGCATCACCTGCAAGGACGACCTGGACATCCTCAGCGGCACGCTTACGGTCACGGCCGTGAACAACGGCATCAAGGGCTCGGAGTCGGTGGAGATCTCCGGCGGCAGCCTTGCCGTTACAGCGGGCAACGACGGCATCAAGTCCAGCTCCGCGAAAAAGGAGGGCAAGGGCTTCGTCACGATCTCCGGCGGCAGCATCACGGTCAGCGCCGGCGGCGACGGCATTGCCGCCGAGACCGATCTGACCGTTACCGGCGGCGAGGTGCAGGTGACCACGCATGGCGAGCGGGAGCTTGTCAGCTGCAAGGCCCTCAAGGCCAAAGGAACGCTCACGGTCTCCGGCGGCACGCTGGACATCGACAGCGCCGACCATGCGATCCACTCCGCCGCCGATATCCGGATCGACGGCGGCACTCTCACGATCGTCTCCCGCGCGGGCAAGGGTCTTTCCGCTCACGGCTCGCTGGAAATCGCGGACGGTTTTGTGGACGTGATTTCTGCCGACGACGGGGTCGAGGCGCATGACACGCTCACGATCTCCGGCGGCGGACTGCGGCTGTTGGCCGGAGCGGACGGACTGAAGGCCGGCAGCAAGAACGCACCCGGCGCCGGTACGCTCCTGATCGCGGGCGGCAGCGTTACGCTCAGCGCCCATGCCGACCCCATCGACGCCAAGGGCGGCGCTGTGATCACCTCCGGCAGCTTCTCCGGCGTCGGCACGCCGAAAACGCCGAAGGGCTTTTCTTCCGACAGCAGCCAGCGCTCGCTTCTCTTTGCCTTCAACGGCGCCGGGGACACGGCGGCCGAGGTGCGGACAGCCGACGGAACGGTAGTCGGCGCTATCGAGGCGCGCTGCGGCTACACCTGCGCGATCTTCTCCCATCCGGAACTGGAGAGCGGAACCTACAGCCTGAACTGCAGGACTCTCACGGCCTATGCCGACGCGTCCTGAGGCACTGTTATGGGAAACAGCGATCCCCCGCCATACGGCGGGGGATCGCTGTTTATATGCCTTGCTTTTTGCGCCGCCGGGAGAGACTTCGCTCCAGCTCGCCGCTGTCGATGAACGCGGCAAGCACATACTGATCGTAGACCGGCACGCTGCAGGAATAAAAGCCGAGCCGCTGCCGGTACTCTGCCATCAGCGCCCGCGGCAGCACCAGATAACCCGTGCGGAACGAGGGCGCGACGGTTTTGGAAAAGGTCGAGAGGTACAGCGTGCGCTCCGGCAGCAGGGAGGCCAAGGTCTCAATCCTGCCCCTGACTACGGCCAGCTCGGCGCAGTAATCGTCCTCGATCAGCCACGCGCCGCGGCTCTCCGCCCAGATGGCATAGGCCTTCCGCCTGGCACTTGAGGCGGTGATGCCGCTGGGGTAACTCCGATAGGGCGTCACATGCAGGGCTCCCGCCGCGCAGAGCTTCAGCGCTTCGTCGGCAATGCCGTCCCCGCCCAGGGGCAGCGGCGTGCAGCGCGCGCCGTTGGCCTCGTATGCGCGCCGGATCTTTTCCCAGCACGGATCCTCCAGCGCAAAAAGCGTCTCCCGTCCCAGCAGCTGCACCACCAGCGAATAGAGCGACTCGGCGCCCGATCCGATCAGGATCTGCTCCTCATCCACATCCAGCCCCCGGCTGCGCGCAAGGTAGCGTCGGATCGCGCCGCGCAGCTCCATCGTTCCCATCGGCGGGGATTTGGCCAGAATCCGCTCACCCTTTTCCGCCAGCGTCCGCCGCATGATGCGGCAGAGCGCGCTGAACGGAAAATCCGCCGGTATGCTCTGCGGAAGACTCATCTCCTCCAGCGCGGCGCGGGGCACGCTCTGCGCTGCACCGTGGGGGAGCGCGTAAAAACCGCTTCGCTCCCGCGCCTCGATCCAGCCCTCGTCCGAGAGAAGCGCCAGGGCGTGCTCCACGGTGATCACACTCACGCCAAGCTCAGAGGCAAACGCGCGCTTGGAGGGAAGACGGCTGCCCGGCGGATATACACCGGCGGCCAGCGCGTCCTTCAACTGGGTATACAGCTGGCGGTAGGCGCTGCCTCCGCCCGGCTCAATCACAAATCTGGTCATATAAAAAAGTCCTTATCTGGTAGTATCAATAAGACCAGTTCCAGCGTATACTCTTTTTCGAAAGATGTCAAGCAGCAAAACCAGAATAGGAGGACGCTTATGCCATATCGTAAACTGTTGACCATTCAGGACATCTCCTGCGTCGGCCAGTGCTCGCTGACCGTGGCGCTGCCGATCCTGTCGGCTGCGGGGATGGAGACCTGCATTTTGCCCTCAGCCGTACTCTCGACCCACACGGCCGGCTTCTCCGGCTTTACGGTGCGAGATCTGACGGAAGACATGCCCGGTATTGCCGCGCACTGGAAGAAGGAGAACATCCGCTTCGATGCGGTCTATACCGGCTACCTTGGCTCGAAAGAGCAGATCGGCTATGTTCAGGACATCGTCGGCAGCCTCCGCGTGCCGGACGGCAAGCTGATCGTCGATCCCGCCATGGCCGACAACGGACGGCTGTACCCGGCCTTTGACGCGGCCTATGTGGAGGAGATGAAAAAGCTGGCCTTCTCCGCGGACATCATCCTGCCCAATATTACGGAGGCCTGCTTCCTTACCGATCTGGCGTACCGCGAGAGCTATGACGAGGGATATATCGCAGCACTGCTGGACGCGCTCACGGAGCGCGGAGCGAAAACCATCGTCCTCACCGGCGTGGCCTATGACGCCTCGCACACGGGCGTGGCGGTGCGCGAGGGCGGCGTGACCCGGTATTATGAGCACCGAAAGATCGCCAAGGGCTGCCACGGCACGGGGGACGTGTATGCCGCGGCCTTCGTCGGCGCGCTGGAGAACGGCTTTGACGCCTATGCAGCAGCCGTCCTTGCCGCCGACTATACGGTCAGATGCATCGAAGTGACGCAGGGCGACGCCTCACATTGGTACGGCGTCAAGTTCGAGCTGGTCCTGCCGGAGTTCATCCGGATGCTTGGAAAATGATTCATTCAGCAAAGCGCGCAGCCGCGGATCCGATCCGCGGCTGCGTGCTTTCAGCTTGTCAAAAAAGTCCGTTAGACTTTTTTGACTGCACTTCTCCCGTCGCGCATTTTGACTGCCAGTCAAAATGCGATTACCCGAAAAAGCCTGTTGTTCCAGACTCTTTCGGACGACGGGTTATTGTACTCGAGGGATTCATTTAGTTAAGGATACAAATAACCGAAACTCACGCTTACGATACTTCCAA
>CAMHER010000127.1 GCA_946184215.1 uncultured Clostridia bacterium
CCACGCGGCGCACGGCCGTCGCCGGGGCGCGGGTGCTCGTCAGCCGCGAGACCTTCGATCTGATCCGCAGCGGTGGCATGAAAAAGGGCGACGTGCTTACCGTCGCGCAGATCGCGGGCGTCATGGGCGCCAAGCGCACGCCGGATCTGATCCCCATGTGCCACCCGATCCTCATCGACGGGATCGATCTGTCCCTGTCGCTCAATGAGAACGACCTCGCCGTCGAGATCCGCGCGTCCGTCTCCTGCGACGGGCGCACCGGCGTGGAGATGGAGGCGCTGACGGCGGCCTCGGTCGCGGCGCTGACGGTCTATGACATGTGCAAGGCTGTCCAGAAGGATATGGTGATCACGTCCGTCCGTCTGCTCTCCAAAACAGGCGGCGTTCACGGAGATTTTACGAGGGAGGAAGAGACATGAACTATACGGCAGCCGTTATCACGGTCAGCGACAAGGGCTTTCGCGGCGAGCGGGAGGACACCAGCGGCCCTGCCATCTGCTCCATCGTGGAGCGCTGCGGGCTGGAGGTCGTTTATCGCAGCATTGTGCCGGATGAACAGGAGGATATCTGTCGAGAACTGATCCGCTGCGCGGATGAGAAAAAGGTCGCATTGGTACTTACGACCGGCGGCACGGGCTTTTCTCCGCGGGATATCACGCCGGAGGCCACCAAGGCCGTGATCGAGCGCGAGACCCCGGGCATCCCCGAGGCGATGCGCGCCGAGAGCATGAAGATCACGCCCCGCGGCTGTCTGTCCCGCAGCGCTGCCGGGATCCGCGGCGGTACGCTGATCGTCAACCTGCCGGGCAGTGAAAAGGCGGCGAAGGAGAATCTCCTCGCGGTCATGGACGGCCTGGTGCACGGGCTCGACATGCTTGCCTCATCCGGCTCGGCCAACTGCGCGGAGGAGGGGAAAAAATGACACGTCCTTCCCTTGACGGCTGGCTGCGTGAGGCCAAAATGCTGCCGGATGCGCCGGAAAACGGGATGTATCTGTTCCACAACGGCGTGGTCCGCGCCGCGCCGAAGGCCGTTGTGCGCTTCGGCGAGGAGAGGAAGAACGATGTCGGCGGCATGGTTTTTTCCTACGATGAGGAAAAGGTCGCCGCCGCGATCGAGCGGGCAAAGAAAATGCCGGGCATCTTCCATGTGCGTGTCTGGCTCAACAGCGGAAAGCTTCAGGTAGGGGACGACATCATGCTGGTGCTGATCGGCGGGGATATCCGTCCGCGCGTGATCGACGCGCTGCAGAGCCTGGTCGGCGAGATCAAGAACAACTGCGTCGTCGAGCAGGAGATCTACGAATAAAGAAACGAAACAGCCCCGCGCTCTCTCACAGGATCGCGGGGCTGCTTCATCGGATGCGGGCGAACACCGCCGAGCAGGGTCTTCTTTTCCTTGTACCTGCTTTTGCCGGCTTGCCGACAGAAAATGTTTGATACTGTTTTCTGAGTAAAAGCAGACATTTTTAATCAGAAAGGCGGCGCTTGCATTGCATATAGGAAAAGGTTAAAATGAAAAAAGACAGATCATCCGAGGGCGGCGCTGCCCTGCTGAAAGGAGAGAGCATCAAATGCATATTACATATGAAGAAGAACGGAAACTGGTCACAGGGATCCTGACGGCGGCGGATTTTCCGGCGGAGGATGCGGAGATCATCGCAAAGGTGATTGCTCATTCAGACTTCACGGGTGTATATTCCCATGGCCTGTCCCGCCTAACGCGCTATATGCGTCAAATCAAGGCCGGCTCCCTCAATCCCCGTCCAAACTTCCGGAAGGTGCTGGACACCGGGGCGGTCATGGTTTTTGACGGAGACAACGGCTCGGGCATCGTGTCGCTGAACAGGGCGTATGACGAACTGCTGCCGCGTGCGAAGGCGTGCGGCATCGCCATGGCGACAGGGCGGCACAACGCCAACATCGGCTGCGGGTCGTATTACGGCTGGCGCGCGGCGGCGGACGGCATGGTGGCGTTGGTGTGCTGCAACACCTATGCTTTCACCTCGCCCTTCGGCGGGGCCGACCGGCTGATCGGAACGAACCCGATCATCCTCGGCGTACCGGCCGGGGAGGCGTATCCGATCGTGATGGATATTTCCACGACCTTTGTGGCCATGGGCAAGATCCAGGCGGCGGAGCGAGAGGGCCAGAGCATCCCGGACACCTGGGCCAAGGACTATGACGGCGCGCCGACGACGGATCCGGCAAAAGCCTTTTCCCTCTCACCCATCGCGGCGCATAAGGGATACGGCCTGGCGGTAATGGTGGATGTGCTCTCAACGATGTTCTCCGGCGCCTGCTTTGGAAGCGACATCGGCCTGTTTTCCAAGCTGGAAAAGGAAAACACGGGCTTCTGCCTGATCCTGATCGACCCGGCAAAGTTCATGCCTCTTGGCGATTTCAAGGCGGAGGTGGACCGCTATGCCGGCATGATGAAGAACGGCCGAAGGGCGCCGGGAGTGGAGGAAATCTTCCTGCCCGGGGAAATCGAGTACCGCAGGTTTGAGAAAATGAAGCAGACGGGCTTTGAGGTGAGCGAGGCGCTCTCAAAAGAGCTGACGGAGCTTTCCGTCACGCTCGGCGCAATCGAAGCGGGTAGTGATTTTGCCGGCCTGGTGGCCCGCTTCGCGGAGGAGACTTAAGGGAGGAAGCGCACATGAGCTTTGCACATATTCTGGCAGCGCATTTTACCATGGCACAGACCCTGGAGCTGTGCCTGCGTCTGCTGCTTGCGGGGATCTTCGGGGCGGCGATCGGATTTGAGCGCAGCAAACGCTTCAAGGAGGCCGGCATCCGCACACACATTATCGTCTGCTGCGGGGCGGCGCTGTTCATGATCGTCTCAAAATACGGCTTTGCGGATCTCGGCATGGCTGACGGCGGCGCGTTCTCCGGCACGCGCGGCGCGGATCCCGCCCGCGTGGCGGCCCAGGTGGTCAGCGGCATCAGCTTTCTCTGCGCCGGTGTGATCTTCAAAAACAGCGGAACGGTCAAAGGCCTGACGACAGCCGCGGGACTGTGGATCACCGCCGGCATCGGTCTTGCCTCCGGCGCGGGACTGTTTTTGATCGCCTTCGCGGCCACACTGTTTGTCTGCCTGCTGCAAATCCTGATGCACCGCTATGCGATCGGCGCCGACGCCTATGCCACAAACCGCCTGCAGTTCACGGTAAGGAACGGCTTTGAATTCAACCGTTCGCTGACCGAGCAGCTCGAGGCCTGGAACGCCCAGGTCACCGAGAGCCGGATCGACCGCAGCAAGGACGGAACGACGGAATACGACCTGACGGTACGCCGCAGGGAGGAGATCAGCTATGAAGAAATGAAGGCGTTTATGGAGGCACACGAGGAGATCCTGCGCGCGTCCAACAGCCCCATCCGGTAAGAGAAGCAAAATCAAGCCGCCCTGCGCTGCTGCAGGGCGGCTTGTTATCTGCCTTCTTCCGTGACGGAGGGCAGAAGAGAGTTCCGATAATCGGAGGGCGAGACGCCGTATTCCTTTCGAAAGGCGCGGTAAAAGCTGGAATAGTTCTCAAAACCGAACTGCGCGCAGCACCCGGCGAGATTCGCGCCGGAGCACATCGCGTCGCAGCACGCGTCCAGCCGCTTTTTTGTGATGTACTGGTGCAGAGACAGCCCGGCGTTTTCCTGGAAGAGATGGGCAATATGGTATTTATTCAAAAAGAATTTCCGGCTGAGCGCGTCAAGACTCAGGTCCTCGTCGAGATGACCGGCGATATACTCGGCGATGGCCTGATAGCTTGAAAGCTGCTCCTTTTTCGCGCGGGCGCGGATGCAGCGACAGAGATACAGCATCAGAGCGCGCACCAGCAGGCCGATCTGCGTATCGCGTCCGAAACGGTCGGTGTTCAGCTCCTCCAGCAGGGCGGCAAACTTTCCCCGCAGCGCATTGAAGTCCAGGGCACTGAGCGGATAGACATAGCTTTTCTTCGTCTGTACGCGGTCAAAAAGATAGAGATAGTCTGCGGATTCCCGCCGCAGCTGCTCGCAGAAGGGAAGACTGATCCAGAAGACAAAACGCCGGTACGGCGTCTCGCCGCTGCCGACAGAGGCGCGGTGGGGCGTGCCGGGCGGAACGAGGATCACGTCGCCGGGGCGCAGCGAACTCATCTTGCCGCCGATCTCCATATCGACCTTTCCCTCCACGAAGAGGTAGACCTCGTAATACGAGTGGCTGTGGGTGCCGATGCTTTGAAAATGACGGTCGCTGTAATAGAAAAGCTCGAAATCCTCGGAGAGCATATATTGGCGGCTGTTGAAGTCGGAGCGCAATTTTTTTCTCATCAGACGATCACCTTTCCGAAAACTGCATACAGGAATTATACCGCAAGTTTGGTAATGCGCGCAACAATAGACGCAATATTTTTTCCTCAGCATAACCAGTATAATAATATCGTAACAATAAAAGAAAAGGAGCGTGACTATGGCAATGCAGATGGGCTTTCGCTGGTACGGCGAGGGCAACGACAAGATCTCTCTCGCAGATATTCGACAGATCCCCGGCGTAAGTACGATCGTGTGGGCGCTGCACGACAAAATGCCCGGTGAGATCTGGCGGACGGATGAAATTGAAAAGGTGGTATCCCAAATCAAGGCCGCGGGCTTCAACGCCGATGTGGTGGAGAGCGTGAACGTCCACGACGATATCAAAATCGGCCTGCCTACGCGGGATGTCTATATCGACAACTACATCCAGACCATCCGCAATCTCGCTCCCTTCGACGTTAAGGTGATCTGCTACAACTTCATGCCGATCTTCGACTGGACGCGCAGCGATCTCTTCCACCCGGTAGGGGACGGCTCCACGGCGCTGTACTACCAGAAGGATATGATCCAGGACGACCCGAAGGAGATGGCCGATTACGTCATGAGCTTCACCGAGAAGTACCACATGACCTTCCCCGGCTGGGAGCCTGAGCGTATGGCGAAGCTGGACGAGCTGTTTGAAAAGTACAAGGACGTGAACAAGGAAAAGCTGTGGGAAAACTTCAGGTATTTCCTCGAAAAGCTGATGCCTGTCTGCCACGAGTCCGGGATCAAAATGGCCGTACACATGGACGATCCCCCCTGGGACATCTTTGGACTGCCGAGACTTTTGGTGGACGAGGAGAGCATCGACCGCTTCCTCCGGATGGTGGACGATCCCTATAACTGCCTGACCCTGTGCTCCGGCAGCCTCAATGCCAATCCGGAGAACAATGTGGCCGCCATCGTCCAAAAGCACTGTGACCGCATTGCCTTTGCCCACATCCGCAACGTAAAACACTTCCCGAACGGCGACTTCTCCGAGGCCAGCCACCGGGACTGCGACGGGGACACCGGCATTCTGGATATCCTCCGCGCCTATCATGACTGCGGCTTTGAGGGCTATATCCGCCCCGACCACGGGCGGCACCTGTGGGATGAAAAGCCGGGCAATGTGCGCCCCGGCTACGGGCTGTATGACCGGGCTCTCGGCATCATGTACATGCTGGGCGCCTGGGATCTGATGGAGAAAGAAGAAAAGGAGAAGAAGTAAAATGGAAAAAAACGTTCTGAACACTGATCTTTCCGGCAAGGTCGCCGTCGTCACGGGAGCGGGCGGCGTGCTCTGCTCCGGGTTCGCAAAGGTTCTGGCCCGGGCGGGCGCCAAGGTGGCGCTGCTCAATCGCACGGTGGAAAAGGCCCAGAAATATGCCGACGAGATCGTAGCGGAGGGCGGAATTGCCAAGGCATACGGCTGCAACGTGCTGAATAAGGCGCAGACCTTTGCTGTTGCCGAGCAGGTGATGGCGGACTTCGGCCCCTGCGATATCCTGATCAACGGCGCCGGCGGCAACAACCCGAAGGCGACTACGGACAAGGAATACTATGAGGAAGGCGACATCGACGGCGACACCAAGAGCTTCT
>CAMHER010000128.1 GCA_946184215.1 uncultured Clostridia bacterium
GCTGGGCAAGGCCCAGCTTGTCGGCGTCCTCGATGATCAGGGTGTTGACGTTGGGAATGTCGATGCCGGTTTCGATGATCGTCGTGCAGACGAGCACCTGCGTCTCGCCGGAGACGACGTTTTCCATCACGGCGGCGAGCATGGCCTTGTCCATCCTGCCGTGGGCAACGGCAATGGTCACGTCCTCGCCCAGCACGTCACGCAGCTTGCGCGTCGTGCGCTCGATATCCTCGATGCGGTTGTGCAGATAATAGACCTGGCCGCCCCGCTGCAGCTCGCGCCGGATCGCGTCCGCGATCACGCCCCAGTCGTGCTCCAGCACGAAGGTCTGCACCGGCAGGCGGTCCTCCGGGGGCTCTTCGATGTTGGACATGTCGCGGATGCCGGACATGGCCATGTTCAGCGTGCGGGGGATCGGCGTGGCCGAGAGCGTCAGCACATCCACGCCGTGGGACAGCGCCTTGATGTGCTCCTTGTGGGCGACGCCGAAGCGCTGCTCCTCGTCCACGACGAGCAGCCCCAGGTTTTTGAAGCTCACGTCCTTGGACAGCAGCCGGTGCGTGCCGATGACGAGATCGCACTTGCCGTTTTTCAGCTCCTCGAGCACCTTCGCGCTCTGTGCGCCGGTGCGGAAGCGGCTGAGGACCTCGATGGTCACCGGGAAGCCGAAGAAGCGCTGCAGCGCCGTCTGATAATGCTGCTGCGCCAGGACGGTCGTCGGCACCAGGATCGCGGCCTGCTTGCCGTCGAGCACGCATTTCATCACCGCGCGCAGGGCCACCTCGGTCTTGCCCACGCCCACGTCGCCGCAGAGGAGGCGATCCATCGGCACGGCGGATTCCATGTCGCGCTTGATCTCCTCGGTGCAGCGCAGCTGATCCTCCGTCTCGGTATAGCCGAAGTTCTCCTCAAACTCCCGCTGCCACTCGCTGTCCGGCGAGAAGGCATAGCCCGGCAGCCGCTGCCGCTCGGCATAAAGCGCGATCAGCTGCCTGGCCATGTCCTTGGCCGCGCTCTTGGCGCGGGAGCGGGTCTTGGCCCACTCGGCGCCGCCCATCTTGGACAGGCGCACCTCGCGATCCTCGCCGAAGCCCGTGTATTTGCTGACCAGATCCAGCTGGGAGGCGGGCACATACAAGCTGTCCGTCCCGGCGTAGTTGATCTTGATATAATCCTTTTCAAAGCCGTCCACCTGCATTTTCACGATGCCGGCGAAACGCCCGATGCCGTGGTTTTCGTGTACGACATAGTCCCCCACGGACAGATCGGCATAGCTCTCGATCCGCACGCGCCCGGGGCCAGGGCTCTTCTTCGCGCGCTTTTTCTCGCCCCTGTGCAGCAGCTGCGCGTCGGTCAGCATCGCAAGGCGGATCGCGGGATACTCCATGCCCGCGCTGACGGCACCGACAGCGATGTAACAGCGGCCGGGATCCGGCAGCCGTGTCAGGGTCTCAAAGAAGGGCGCGGCGATGCCCCGCGCGTCAAAGACCTCCTGCAGCACCTTGGCCCGGCGCGTATCGGAGGCCAGAACCACCACCCGGTAGTTCTGCTTAAGATAGGCCGCCACATCGTCGGCCGCCGCCTGGGCGTTGCCGGCATACGTGGTCAGCTGCTTGGCGGCGATGGAGGTCAGCGTGCGGGGCGCAAGCGGACTGCGCCCGACGGCAAAGGCATCCGCCATGTAGACGGGATAGTCCGCAAGACGGTGCAGCAGTTCGTCAAAGCCCAGCGAAAAGCTGTCGGGCGAAACGGCCGCGTCGCCGCGTCGGACAAGCTCGTCGATCTCCTCGCGCAGCTGCTTTGTCCAGTCGCGCGCCTTTTCGGCGCAGCGATTCGGCTGGTCGAGAAAGACAAGGGCATCCGGCGGGAGATAGTCCGCGCCGCAGGCCATGGGGTAGATCAGCTCCATATACTTGTCGGCGCAGGATATCAGGATCCCGGCGCCCAATTTTTCCGCGTCCGAGCGGATCGTGGCCGCGGCCTTCTGCGCGCTCTCGGAACTGCGGCGGCGCTCGTAGCGCGCCGCCCACTTTTCCAGCTCGTCACGCAGGGCGGCGGCGCCGCCCTCGCACAGAGAGGGAAGCGTCTCGGCCGCGGGGAGGATCGTGCAGCGCTCGACGGCGTCGGTGCGGCGCTGGTCGGAGACGGAAAAGTGGCCCATCGAGTCCACCGTGTCGCCCCAGAACTCCACGCGCACCGGCTCGCTCTCAAAGGGAGAGAAAAAGTCCAGGATCCCGCCGCGCACGGCGAACTGGCCCGGGCCCTCGACCTGGTCTGTCCGGCTGTAGCCGCAGCGGACCAGGGCGTCGATCACGTCCTCCATCGCCGCTTCGCTGCCGTCGCGGATCGAGAAGGCGGCGCGGCGGAGCGTCTCGGGCGGGATCGTGCGCTGGATCAGACCGCTGACGGAGGCGCAGATCACCTGCGCGCCGCCCGCCATCGCCCACAGGGCGGCCAGGCGCTTCTGCTCCGCCTGGCGGGAAACGGCCGCGCTCTCGTAAAAGGTAAATTCCCGCAGTCCCAGCGTGACGGGCTCTTCCCCCAGCATGGCGGCAAGATCACGGGCCATGCCCTCTGCCGCCGTGTCGTCGGGGCTGATCACCACCAGAGGCAGACCGAGACGGGAGCGCAGGGCGGCGGCCAGATTGGCCCGATGGACCGCTCCAAGGCCTGAAATGAGCGCAGGAAGCCCTCCGCTCTCCATCAGGGAGGGGAGGGCGGCTGCTTCCCGGTTTTCCAATATTTGATCGAATAGGATGTTCATCGTGTGGGATTATATCATGGAAAGATGCGGAAATCAATCGCTTGCGGGGAACGGACTGTTAGAAGCTCTTGCGGCTTCTTCTTTCAGGTAAATGTTCGCTGACTTGACAGCTGCGTATATTCTCTTTCTCTTGCTTGTCCAAGAGAAAGAGAGAAAGAGAACGACACAAGGGAGGGGAAGATTGCGATTTCTTCCCCTCCCTTGACCTGCCCTAATTGAAACGCTTCAAGAGGGGGTTGCCCCCTCTTGAAAATCTCCCCTCCGGCGTACTGATTTGACAAGTTTCATCATCCGAATGCATTTCCTCGCAGGGGCGGCAATAGCCGCCCCTGTTTTCTCTCTTCAGCAGCACAATGCCTTTTCACGTACTATGGTGGGGTGAATCAAAGGAGGGTTTGACACAGTTAAAGCGAGAAAAACAACCACACGCTTACGATACGTTCAAAAAGCATGGACGCAGTCTTGGCTGACCGCGTCCATGCTTTTTGTTTTTATATGCCAAGCATTCTCTTAATGACGTCAGATTTGACCTCGCGCATAAGAGCAAAAACAGGAATATGCGCCTTGAAGTATTGGAGATCCTCGTATAAATCTACGGGAGTCTTTATTGGAAGAGAATTCCCTTTTACAACAGTTTTTCCGCCGAGTTTGCCGGGTTGTTGATTGATCTCTTTTTCATATTTTGTGGAGAGATGAGAACAAACTTGAGAAGCGCAAAATGAATCAAAAGGAACCGTACGTAGCAAACAGGAAAAGAATTATCCTGATGGGTCAAATAACGCGCTTTGTTCGACCCTATATATGTTGCCACGGTATGACGATTCTACTACTCAGATAAATTTATAGTCAACGTTTTGTTTGTCGGAAAATAATAGTTTTTTCTGACAAACAGGTATAATCCCCTTGCAGTTTGGTCAGAAATATTGTATAGTTTTTCTGACGAGGTGAGACTATGAGCAGACCTGATTATCTAAAACAAATTGGAAATCGTATCCGTTCCTTGCCGGAAGGCTCTGTGTTTATTACGTCCCGATTGTCTTCGGAAGGTGCAATTCGCCGCATTGTTCGCGGCGTGTATGATCGCCCAAGTTTCAGCGGGTTGTTGCTTGAGCACGCCGCGCCGGACATAAACCAAGCTGCGAAAGCAATTGCCCGCAATTTTGGGTGGACTATTGTCCCCTGCGGGGATACTGCACTAAATCTTCTTGGCTTGTCTACACAGGTTCCTTCTGTTTGGCAGTATGTAAGCGATGGGCCGTACCGGGAATACACAATTGGAAATCGTGTACTGAAATTTAAACACGGGGCCAACAAGGACGTGTCCGGTCTTTCAGATAAATTCGCATTGATTGTTCAAGCGTTAAAGGCATTGGGGAAGAACAATATCGATGATCCCACCCTGGAAAAACTTGCTTCGGTTTTGGATCCGGAAGAAAGACAGTCCTTCATGAAAGATACTCAACACCGGACAGCGTGGATCAATCGTGTTGCAAAAGAGCTGGTCGCTTTAGGATGGGAGTAAAAAATGAAGAGTATCGCCAATATTTCTGCCTCTGAGCGGGAGGTTTTGTTCCGCAATACCGCCGAGAAGATGGGCCTTCCGGAAGCAATTATTGAAAAGGATTTTTGGGTATGCTGGACACTGGACTACCTGTTTCATAATTCGCAGTGGAAAGAACATCTTGCCTTCAAGGGTGGCACCAGCCTGTCTAAATGCTTTGATTTGATCCACCGTTTTTCGGAAGACATAGATTTAATCTTGGACTGGCGGCTGGTTGGCTGCGGAAAGGACGAGCCCTGGGCAGAGCGCAGCAGAAACCAGCAGGATAAGTACAACAAGGCCGTTAATGCTAAGACGGAGCTTTTCCTTGCTGAAGATTTCGTACCGAAGCTGAAAGCTGATTGCCGCAGGCTGCTGAAGGAGAGCATTCAGATCACGGTCGATTCAGTCGATCCGCAGACGGTATGTCTCGCCTATCCCCGGTTGTTCTCAGAGGGCGCTATCCTTCCGACCATACGGCTGGAGATCGGCGCGTTGGCCGCTTGGACGCCGACGCAGAAAGCCACGATCACGCCCTTTGCAGCCAAGCAGTATCCTCAGGTGTTTGAGCAGCCCAGCACCACGCTCCGAACCGTCTCGCCGGAGCGTACGTTTTGGGAAAAGGTCACGATCCTGCACAAGGAGGCTTTCCGCACCAATGGCAAGGTTCCGCCACGCTACTCCCGGCATTACTATGACCTGTGGTGTATGGCCCAGTGCCCGGTGAAAGAGGCTGCCTTCCAAGACTTGGAGCTGCTCCGAAAGGTGGTTGTTTTCAAGGATCGCTTTTATCCCGCCGCCTCCGCCCACTATGAGTTGGCCAAGCCCGGCACCATGCGCCTCATGCCGCCGGGCGATTGCCTCCCTGCGCTGAAAACGGACTATGAGCACATGAAAAATATGATCTTCGGCGAGACGCCAGAGTTCAAGGAGATCCTTTCTGCACTTGAAGATTTGGAAAAAGCAATCAACTCTTTGCCAACGATGGGATGATGAGTATTTCTCTGTATTTCTGCAAATAAAAAACGCGTTTCAAATTTATGTCCAAGAGAACAAAATGAAAAGCAAAATACACATATTGAAAAATGAACGAAGGGTTTCCATGAGAATCGACATTTATTTTGACGAGTTTATCAAATCGTTTTCTCCAAAGTATGATAAGGATCTCCGTAAAACAGCCAAAACACTGCTGAAAGGAAACAAGGAATACTGCCTGCCCCAAAGACCTGGCTTCGAGGAATCCGAATATCTCGGTGATAATATTCAAGATTCCGTTAAAATGCTTCCTCGGGGGAAAGACAGCGCAATCAAGGTATACAAGAGACTGGTTGCGTTCCTGCGAAAGAAGGGCATTGACATCTCTGTCTCCTTTCCGCCTATCCCCATTGACAGCAGCTTCGAGCGGCAGATGTTTATTGCCAAGTATTTGCAAGGCGAAGATGCCCAAATCGGTGATCTAGAGCGCAAGCTCTGGGTCAGCAATCGCACCATCGATCAGGATCTGCAGCGCCTCTATCGCGGCAGCGAAGACCCGATTCAGGTTTGCGGCCGTCCCTTTTTCATTCCCGACAGCAATCGCGTCAAA
>CAMHER010000129.1 GCA_946184215.1 uncultured Clostridia bacterium
TCGGCATCGCGATCATGCTGCTCAACCAGCTGTCGCTGACCAGCCGCAAGAGCTATACCACGGTCACGGGCAAGTCGGGCCAGATTTCCAAGATCAACCTCGGCGGGGCCAAGTATATCCTGGCGATCATCCTGGTCATCCTGACCTTCTTTACCAGCATTTTCCCCATCATCTCCTTCGCCTTTGAAACCTTCCTGCCCAACCCGGGCGACTACTCGTTCCTGTACACCGGCAACATCAACAACCTGACGACCAAGTGGTGGCTGACCAGCGAGAACGTCACCGAGCAGGGCATGTACGGCCAGAAGGGTATCCTCTACAATGCCGAGATCTGGAAGGCCTTCGGCGGCACGCTTTGGGTCAGCGTCTGCTGCGCCCTGGCGGCCGGCACGATCGGCACGCTCGTCGGTTACGCCGTGGCCAAGCAGCGGCGCAGCAAATGGGCCAACTATGTCAACTCTGTGGCCTTCCTGCCGTACCTGATGCCGTCTATTGCCGTCGGCGCGGCGCTGTTCGTGCTCTTCTCCAGCGAGTCGGTCAAGCTGTACAACACCTACACCGGCCTGATCGTCGCCGGCACGATCAAGTATATCCCCTTCGCAAGCCGCTCGTCCCTCAACTCCATGCTCCAGCTTTCCGGGGAGATCGAGGAGGCGGCTATCATCCAGGATATTCCGTGGATCAAACGCATGACCCGCATCATTATCCCGATCCAGAAATCGTCGATCATCAGCGGCTACCTGCTGCCGTTCATGACCTGTCTGCGTGAGCTGAGCCTGTTCATGCTCCTGTGCGGACAGAGCCGCATCCTCTCGACCATGCTGGACTATTTCGACGAAATGGGTCTGTACGCCTTCTCCAGCGGCATCAACCTGCTGCTGATCATCACGATCCTGGTCTTCAACACGATTGTAAACAAAGTCACGGGTGCCAGCCTCGACAAGGGAATAGGAGGATAACGAAATGCCGGAAATCAAATTGGAACATGTCACCAAACGGTGGAAGAACTTTTACGCGGTCGACGATCTGAACCTGGTGATCGACAACAACGCCTTCGTCACGCTGCTGGGCCCCTCAGGCTGCGGCAAAACGACGACGCTGCGCATGATCGCCGGCCTTGAGACCCCGACCAGCGGCCGCATCACCATCGGCGATCGGGTTGTATATGACAGCGCCCTCGGCATCAACATCCCGGCGAACAAGCGCAAGGTGGGCTTCCTGTTCCAGAACTACGCGCTCTGGCCGAACATGACCGTCTACGAGAACATCTCCTTCGGTCTGTCCAACATCAAGGAATCCATGCCGAAGGTCAATTTCGAGGCGAAGAACAACGCCCGTCTGGCGGAGATCCTGAAAAACCCGGCGGACGTGAAGCGCGTGGTGGAGGAATGCCGCGACAAGAAGGGCAAGCTTGACGAGAAGAAGGCCGTCATCAAACTGATCGACGAGTATACCATCTCCCAATACACGGCGAAAAAGCTCTTTGCCTACCACATTGAGGAGGGCAGGGACGTCTCCGCCGAGGCCGAAGCTCTTGCCAGAAAGGCCGAGGAGGCCGTGGCCGCGAACGGGCTGAACGAGAAGTTCGAGTATGTCAAAGACGGCAAGGTCGTCGAAGAGGTTCGCAAGCTCAGCAAGGAAGAGATCGACCTCTCTGTCCGCCGTGTCAGCCGCATCGTCAAGATCAGCATGTTCATGGACCGCTACCCGGCCGAGCTCTCCGGCGGCCAGCAGCAGCGCGTGGCCATCGCCCGCACCCTGGCTCCGGAGCCCACGGTGCTGTTCATGGACGAGCCGCTGTCGAACCTGGACGCCAAGCTGCGTCTCGAGATGCGCTATGAGCTGCAGCGTCTGCATGTCGAGACCGGATCCACCTTCGTCTACGTCACCCACGACCAGATGGAGGCCATGACCCTCGCCACGCAGATCTGCCTGATCAACAACGGCGTCCTGCAGCAGTACGAGGCGCCGCTGAAGGTCTACGCCAGGCCAAACAATCTCTTCGTGGCCGACTTCGTGGGCAACCCCTCGATCAACTTTATCGAGGCGAAGGGCAGCCAGCAGGCGGACGGCGCCATTGCGCTGAGCTTCCTGGGCGGACTGCAGGCAAAGTTCCGCAGCGCCGAGGGCGTGGATCTGGCCAAATGGTTTGCCGAACGCGACGCCGCCGTGGAGGCGGACGCCGCGGCGCTGCGCGAAGCCGCCAGGGAGAAGGGCTATGTGGAGAAGGGCAACAAGGACGAGACCTTCAAGTATCACATCGCCAAGGTGAACGAAGAAGACGACGCGCTGGCTGAGGAGCCGGTGCTGACGAACGAGGACTTTGTCCTGGGCGTCCGTCCCGAGTTCATCGAGATCGACCCGAACGGCGCGGTGGAGGGCGAGATCTACGGCGCGATGCCCACGGGCATGGAGTCCACGATCAAGGTCCGTGTGGGCGAGTTCCTGCTCACCGGCGTGGTCTTTGGCAGCACGCTGTTCAAGATCGGCGAGAAGATCCGCTTCAACATCGACGGCGACAAGATCATGCTCTTCGACCGCAAGGGCGGCAAGTGCATCTCCCTGGGCAGACTGGACTTCTGATTGCGCAGCATGATCCGCAACATCGTTTTTGATATGGGAAAGGTCCTTCTCCGCTTCGAGCCGGCGTACTTCATCGAGCGAGCCGGCGCGGCGGAGGAGGACAAGGCCCTTCTTCTGCGCGAGGTCTATCAGTCCCTCGAATGGGCGCGGATGGACCGCGGCTCCCTGACAGAGGCAGAGGCGGCCGAGAGCATGTGCCGCCGTCTGCCCGCGCGTCTGCACGAGACGGTGCGCGCGCTGGTCGACCGGTGGGACCGCCCGATCCTGCCCATCGAGGGCATGGAGGAGCTGATCCGTGAGCTGAAGGCAAAGGGCTACGGGATCTACCTGCTGTCCAACGCCTCTTGCCGCCAGCACGACTACTGGCCCCGCGTCCCGGCCAGCCGCTACTTCGACGGCACGCTCATTTCCGCGGACGTGAAGCTCGTCAAGCCGCAGCCGGAGATCTACCGCCTGCTGTGCGAGACCTTTTCGCTCGATCCGGACGAGTGCGTCTTCATCGACGACGCGACGGGCAACGCCGAGGCCGCCTACCTCTGCGGCCTGCACCCGATCGTCTTTCACAACGATGTGGACGAGCTGCGGGAAAAGCTGCGCGCCGAGGGCGTCGATCTATAACAAAAATACCCTTTCGGTGAAAACCGAAAGGGTTTTTTTCGTGTTTGAATTATAGTTTTTTGTTTTTAGGAGAGGCGTTAAAACGAAAAACAAAAACTACGACAGGTTCCCCGTGGCGTACATCACGGCGGTCGTCGCAACGACCGGCGCGGTCTCACAGCGGAGGATCCGCTCGCCCATCGAGCAGATGTGCAGCCCCACGATGCGCGCCAGATCCGCCTCAAAGGGGGCAAAGCCGCCCTCGGGCCCGGTGATCAGGGCAACGCTCTTGGCCGTCTTGTTCGCCTCCAGCACGTCCGTCAGCCCTTCGCGCTCGCCCGTCTCATAGAGGAAGAGCTTCAGCTCCTTCTGATTGGCGATATTCAGCGCGTCGGCAAATTCGCCCGCCCAGCTCACGGCGGGGATGATCCCGCGGCCGGACTGCTTGGCGGCCTCCTCGGCGATGCGCTGCCAGCGCTCGAGCTTTTTCTCCGGCGTCTCGGGCCGGGCCACACAGCGCTCACAGTTGAAAAAGGCGATTTCTCCGGCCCCGGCCTCGACGCATTTCTGGATGATATAGTCGGTCCGGTCGCCCTTCGGCAGGCCGCACAGCACCGTCACGGCCACGGAGGGCTCGGCCGGGCAGGGGACGACCTCGATCACCTCGGCCTCGACCTGCTCGGGATCGGCGCTGACCAGGCGGCATTTATAGTCCGTCCCCTGCGCGTCGCAGATGATCAGATCCTCGCCGGGGCGCAGGCGCAGCACGCGCACATGCTCGGCGTCGCGGCCGCGGATGATGGCCATTCCGCCCCTGATATTGGTCCCCGCCATAAAAAATCTCGGCATGGTACAAACCCCTCCATCATGGAATTCTTTTTAACATTATTACACAAACGGCACCGCTTTGCAAGTGCGCGCATAGACTGGGAGGCGGCACATCTTTTTCCGGAAGGGGGGGAAGAAGCATGAAAGAAGAAAAGCCCTTTGCCGCGCTGGAAACGGTCTGGCGGCGGGTGGAGGAGCTGCGTCCCCGCGCGCTGGGCTCCGCACGGCTCATGCCCCGCAGGGAACAGGCGGCGCGCACGATCCGCTTTGCTCCGCCACGCTGGTAGTCATTTTTTCAGCTTGCCCGGGCTGATGCCGAACACCGCGGTAAAGGCACGGTGAAAGGCCGAATAGTCCGAGAAGCCGCACTCCTCGGCGGCGCGGGCGGCGCTCATGCCCTCGCGGATCAGGTGCGCGGCGCGCATCAGCCGCCGCTGCCGGATATAGGCGTGCACGCTCTCGCCCGTCTGGGCCTTGAACAGCCGCATAAAGTGGTAGCGGCTGATATGTACCTTCGCGGCCAGCTCTTCCACATCCAGCGGTGAGGAGAGATTTTCGTGGATATAGGAGAGGACCGCGTCGATCTTTTCGTCGTGGCCTGTCTCCTTCCGGCGGGCGGCCTCTTCGCCAAAGCCCAAACGCCCCAGCAGCACAAGGATCTGGATGATCAGCGCGTCGCACATGGCCTGTGCGCCGTACTGCCCGCTCGACAGGGCCTCCTCCAGCTGCCCCAGCAGCGCTCTGAGCGGCTCCCGCTGCGCCTCACCCGGCGCAAGGAGATAGCGCGCGTGCTCGTCGGCGCGGTCAAAGCAGCCGAACAGCCGGGCGTCCGGCATCAGGCGGTCGAAATATTTCCGGTCGAGATAGAGAATGATGCGCTCATAGGGCGCGCTCTTGTCGATCAGCGCCTTGTGGATCGTGTGGTGCGGCACCAGCAGGATATCCCAGGGCCGCAGCGTATAGACGATGCTCTCCATGGCATAGTCCACATGGCCGGAGAGCAGCAGGACCAGCTTGTCAAATTCATGAAAGTGGAAGTCGCGCTCGGCCCCGGCGCTGTCACGCAGGTGGAAATAGTGATAGTTTTCCTCCAGATAGCCCTCGCGGGCATATTTTTTTTGTGCCAAGCGCTTCACCTCTTCCACAGCATTTGGGGGGTACGGTCTCCATTATATAGCACTTTTTGCAAGGTTTCAAGCAGATCCTGCAATTCTATTTGCAGTTTTTCTCGTGTATGATAGTTGCAGTTTGATCCGAAAGGGAGGCATCCCCATGAAATTTCTGAAAAACAACTGGTTCTTCTTCTCCATGATCCTCGGCATCGTGCTGGGCATCGTCGTCGGCTTTGTCTGGGACGGCGCTGGCGCGCTCGAGCCGCTCGGAACGCTGTTCATCAACATGATGTTCTGCGTGGTCGTGCCGATGGTCTTCTTCTCGATCTCCTCGTCGATCGCCAACATGAAGAGCGTCAAGCGCGCCGGCAAGCTGATGGGCACGACGGTCGTGACCTTCATGTGCACCACGATCATTGCCTCGGTCATCATGTATGTTCTCGTCCGCTTCATCCCGGTCTACACCGGCGAGCCCGCGTTTGAGCCGGGCGCTTCCGAACCGATGACCGTCGGCGCCATGATCGTCGGCTTCTTCACCAAGCCCGACTTCCCCGAGCTGTGGAGCCGCCGTTCGATCCTGCAGCTGATCATCGCGGGCATTTTCTTCGGCTTCGGCGTACAGATGTGCGGCGGCCCTGAGACGAAGGTCGCAAAGCTGCTGGAGGAGATCACCAATGTCCTCATGAAGGTCATCAAGCTCATCA
>CAMHER010000130.1 GCA_946184215.1 uncultured Clostridia bacterium
ATCTCCTTGATTTCAATGACGCGCTGATTCTTCTTGGCCTCTTTTTCCTTCTTGGTCTGCTCAAAGCGGTACTTGCCGTAATCCATGATACGGCAGACCGGCGGGTTGGAGCCGGGCGCGATCTTGACAAGATCGTATTCCTGCTCGGTCGCGATGCGCAGCGCCTCTTCGCTTGACATGATGCCAAGCTGTTCGCCGTCAGCGCCGATCAGGCGCACTTCCTTATCGCGGATCTCTTCGTTGATCTGATGATCTGTGTTAGCGATTGTAGCCCACCTCCATAGTAGCGGAAAACAAAAAAATACGGATGCACAGCATCCGCACCACAATCAAGCATACGTACCCCAACGGGGTTTTATGCCGTATTGACCGCGCCTGGCCAGACTGCCGGCGGGTGAGGTGGGCGGAGAGCCGTACCTGCTTTGTTTTAAGCGCAATTACTATAACAGCTTTGCCTTCTCTTGTCAAGCATATTTTTCTTCGCGCTGTGCCGTTTTTTCAAATCTCCGGCGCAAAAAAAGGCGCCGGAGTGCCCGGCGCCGTCCCGTTGGGATGATCCCTTATGCGTTCTCCTGCTCCTGCGCGATCGCAAGCTTGACGATCCGCGAGGTGCCGAGTCTTTCCGCTCCGAGAGCGATGAAATCCTCCGCGTCCTGCAGCGAGGAGATGCCGCCCGCGGCCTTGACCTTGACGCGCTCCGGGCAGTTCTCGCGCATCAGCTTGACATCCTCCCGCGTAGCGCCGCCGGTGGAGAAGCCGGTGGAGGTCTTGATGAAGTCCGCGCCGCTGTCGGAGACGATGCGGCAGAGCTGGAGCTTTTCTTCCTCGGTGAGAAGGCAGCATTCGATGATGACCTTCAGGATCTTGCCCTCCGTGGCCTTTCTGACGGCGGCAATGTCCTTTGCCACTTCGTTCCAGGCCTTGTCCTTGACCATGGAGAGATTGATGACCATGTCGATTTCGTCGGCCCCGTTGCGCACGGCGTCAGCCGCCTCAAACGCCTTGGCCGCCGTGGTCATATAGCCGTTGGGAAAACCGATGACAGTGCAGATGGCAAGGCGGCTGCCCACGTAGCGCTTTGCGCCGGCCACATGGCAGGGCGGGATGCACACGCTTGCGCAGTGATAGCGCATTGCCTGGTCACACAGCGTCCGGATCTCTTCCCCGGTGCAGTCAACGCGCAGCAGCGTGTGGTCGCATTTCTCCAGAATTTCACGGATATCCATAGTTCAATACTCCTTTTTTGTTTTTCTTTGTCCTTATTATATACGAGCACGCCGTCATATTCAAGAGCATCCCGGGAATAGATTGAAGATGTGACCAGGTATGATAACGACCGGAAAAGGATGGAAAATTCATGGATCAAACTGTACAGGATAACGCTGTTTTTCTCTGCGGCAGCCGCGCGGGCGAGCCGGTATATTCCCATGCGGCCCGCTCACAGGAATTTTATACCTTTCCCCTTCTTGTCCGACGTCTGTCCGGCGCGGAGGACCGGATCAACGTGACGCTCCGGGCCGAGCAGCTTGATCTTGTCAGAGGGGCGGAGAGACTTTGCGTCACCGGTGAAGTGCGCACCTTCAACAGTCGGCGTGAGGAGTGGCCCCGGCTGATCGTTACGGTTTTTGCCCGCACTCTCTGCCCGACCGAAGAGGAGGATGACAACCGCGTTTTTCTGCGCGGGACGCTGTGCAAGAGTCCCAAGCTGCGCACCACGCCGATGGGCCGGGATATCTGCGATCTGATTCTGGCCGTCAACCGGCACTACGGACGCTCGGACTACCTGCCCTGCATCTGCTGGGGGCTCAAGGCGCGGCAGGCCGCCCAGTGGGAGGTCGGGACGCGTCTCGCCCTTGAGGGGCGACTGCAGAGCAGGCGTTATCTGAAGCTCACCGATACCGGGCACGAGGAGCGGACAGCCTTTGAGGTCTCCGCCGCGCAGATCGAGCCGATCGATACGCTGTGAAGTGTCCCGCATCGTTCCGAAACCACCGCTAACCGGACGGCGTCCCCGCCGCGGCAGCAGGAATCACGACAGGTACATAAACAGCACTGCAGCCGCGGCGCTCTGAAAAAAGGAGCTTTTGTCGAAGCTCTTGACGGCGGCGCAAAGCAGTATTATGTTAACTGAGAGGTGATGCTGTTTGAAATTCCGTACGCTCCTTTTTTCTCTCGCCATGCTGTTTGTTCTCGCGGCAAATCTGAATCTCTGCTGCCGTGTGGGCGTGAACGGTGCCTGGGACGATACGCTCTACGCCCTGGGTGACGCGCGGCGGGCCGAGCTGGCCGCCCGGGCGACGGCAGAGGAGATCCTTCCCCGTCAGCCGCGTTGGCCCGAGATCGAACACCGTGTCGTGCTCTCACTGCGTCCGCCGCAGGGGGACAGCCGCTGTCTCAGTGCGCGGATCCTTTCCCAGGTGCCCGGCGTTTCTTCTCTGTACGCCGTGCGTGTGGGAGAGCGTTCCTTCGGTGTCGTAGCGGACGCGGACAAGCTGGAAGAGCGGCTGCGCTCCGCCCTCTACGGCTCCATGCCGCCTGCCGCCGCGCGGGCGTCCTACTCCGTCGGCATCGAGATTTCGCCGGTCTACGGCCGCAGCGGCAGCGCCATGCTGCCGTCTGACATGGCCCTTGCCGTATCGGGAGCGGTGCCCGCCGTGTTCTATGACGGCGAGGGGAACCGGATCGCCGGATAACAGCAAACCGCCTCGGCTATGCCGAGGCGGTTTTCCTTATAAGAGTTTTTCAAGCTCTCCTTCGCCGACGATCAAAACGCCGCGCCCTTTGAGAAGCTCCGCCGTCACGCCGTCGCCGGGGACAAGCGTGCCGGAAAAGCTGCCGTCATAGACCGCGCCGCTCCCGCAGGAGGGGCTGCGCTCTTTCAAAAGTGCCGTATGGCAGCCGAATCGCTCGCACAGTTCTCCGGCGATCGCCGCGCCGCGGCAATAGGCTGCCGTCACATCCCGACCGCTGCGGCTGATAACCGAGTCGCCCCTGCGCTCGCTGGGCTCGCGCGGAACACCGAGGCCCCCTGCCGTTTCCGGGCAGACGGGCACGAGCGCGTATCTTTTTCGCAGCGCGGCGAGCGCGTTCTCCGGCAAGGCGTTATGCCCGCCGGAGTATTTGCATTTCGCGCCGATCAGGCAGGCGCTGATAAGCAGCCGTTCCATCGCTAGCGCATATTCAGGCCGAGCACGGCCCCGCAGATGCCGCCGACGACGTGCGTAAGCTGGGAGACATTGTCGGCAAGCACAACGCCGTCGACGATCTCCTTGCCCACATACAGCGCCAGCACAAGCAGCAGCGTAATGGGGATGCAGCCGTCCTTCATGCCGGAGAGCGACGACATTACGATCATCATGAACACGATGCCCGAGGCGCCGAGCAGCGCCGTATGCGGGAAGAACAGCCATTGGATCAGCCCCGAGATCAGCGCCGTTATGGCAATCGCCCAAAGCAGGCTGCGGCTGCCGTACTTTTCCTCCAGCGGCGGGCCGACAACCAGGATCAGCATCATATTGCCTATGTAATGGGCATAGCTGCCGTGGCCGAGCACATGGAGGAAGAAGCGCGGGTAGGTGAAGGGATCGGCCAGGGACGAGTGGTAAACGCTGAAATACTTTGCCGTCGCGGCTCCCTTCGTCATCACGCCAAGGATCAGCGCGCCAAGGGAGAGCAGCGCAAAGGACAGCACGACGGGTGAATTGTACTGCAGACGGATCCCCTTTTTCATAGGCCCTCCGCCGCGTCAAGCGCATGCTGATAGGCCGCTTCCGTGCGTGCGTCGAAGCAGACCATGCGGACCTGTTCGATCTCGTCATGTACGGCGAGATAATCGCGGATCGCCGTGATCGCGACCGCTGCGGCGCGCTCCAGCGGGAAATGATACACGCCCGTGGAGATCGACGGGAAGGCCACCGTGGCGCATCCGTTCTCGGAGGCCCGCTTCAGGCTTTCGATGTAACAGGAGCGCAGGAGCGCATCCTCGCCGTGAGCCCCGCCGTGCCAGACGGGCCCGGGCGTGTGGATCACATATTTGGCGGCGAGATCATAGCCCTTTGTGATTTTGGCCTCGCCCGTGCGGCAGCCGCCGAGCGTGCGGCACTCGTCCAACAGACGCGGCCCCGCGGCGCGGTGGATCGCACCGTCCACACCGCCGCCGCCCAGCAGCGAGCAGTTGGCGGCGTTGACGATCGCATCGGTCCTCTCGCGGGTGATATCCCCGCGGACAACGAGAAGTCTTTCCATCTTCAGCCTCTCAATTCCATTTCGATCTTGCCGTCGGGGGCGCTGAGCACGATCTCCGATGTGCCTTCGCCGTGGCGGTCAATGATGCGCTGGGCCAGGACGTCCTCAATCTGTTTTTGGATCAGCCTGCGGAGATTGCGTGCGCCGTAGGTGACGCTGTACGCCTCCTTCACAAGATAATCCAGCAGGCTCTCATCCCAGGAAAGGGCAATGCTGCGAGCTGCGAGCACGTCCCTCACCTCGCCGAGCATCAGCGCCGCGATGGCGCGGAAATTCTCCTCGGTGAGCTGGTTAAAGCAGACGACCTCGTCGACACGGTTGATAAACTCCGGCCGGAGGAACTCGTTGAGCGCTTTCATCGTGCGCTCGCGGCTCATGTCGCTTAAGGAGCCGCCGAAGCCCACGCTGCCGGATTTGCTGCTGCTGCCGGCGTTCGTCGTCATGATGATGATGGTGTTTTCAAAGTTCACCGTACGGCCCTGCGCATCGGTGATGCGGCCGTCGTCCAGGATCTGCAGCAGGATGTTCATCACATCCGGATGCGCCTTTTCGATCTCGTCGAAGAGCACGACGCTGTAAGGCTTGCGGCGGATTTTTTCGGTCAGCTGACCGGCCTCGTCATAGCCCACATAGCCCGGAGGCGAGCCGATGATGCGCGAGACCGAGAATTTTTCCATAAACTCGGACATGTCAAGGCGGATCAGGGATTCAGGCGAATCGAACATGTCCTGCGCCAGGCGCTTGACAAGCTCCGTCTTTCCGACGCCGGTTCCGCCGACAAAGATGAAGCTGACGGGCTTGCGCTTGACCTGCAGCCCCACGCGGCTGCGCTTGATCGCAGCGCACACGGCGTTTACCGCCTCGTCCTGTCCGACGATATGCTTTTTCAGCCGCTCGTCAAGCCTGGCAAGACGCTCGAACTCATCCTCGCGGATCGACGAAGCGGGGATCTTGGTCCAGAGCTCGATGATGCGGGCCAGGTTGTCAGCCGTCAGCGCCGGGCGAGCGTTCTTCAACGTCTCGATCTCCTGCTCCAGCTGCATCTCGCGGCTGCGCAGTTCGGCGATGCGCGCGTAGCGTTTATCAAGCTGCTCCTCGCTCAGCGACTGCACGGCCTGAGCGCCGTCGGCCATCAGCGCGTCGCGCTCAAAGCGGATGTTTTCCAGATCCCGCTCTGCCGCCATACGGCGGTTGATGCCCGCGTCCTTTAAATTGACGTCCGAGCAGGCCTCGTCGATCAGGTCGATGGCCTTGTCGGGCAGGAAGCGATCGGTAATATACCGCTCGCTGAGCAGCACCGCCTGGCGGCACATCTCCTCGGAAATCTGCACCCCGTGATAATCCTCGTAGTAGTGTGCGATGCCCTTGAGAATCCGGATGCTGTCGTCGATGGAGGGTTCATTCACCGTCACCGGCTGGAAACGCCGCTCCAAAGCGGAGTCCTTTTCAATGTGTTTGCGGTATTCGGTGAATGTGGTGGCCCCGATTACCTGAATCT
>CAMHER010000131.1 GCA_946184215.1 uncultured Clostridia bacterium
AGCTGGCCGGAGACCGTGAGGTTCGTGGCCTTGCCGAAGAAGTCCTTGCTGTCGTCCACCGTGCCGTCTTCTTTCAGAGGCAGGTTGTTGAGATCCAGCGTCGTCACGCGGAACATCTCGCCCGCGCCCTCGGCGTCGGAGCCGGTGATGATCGGCGTCTGGGCATAGACGAAGCCGCGGCTCTGGAAGAACTCGTGCACGGCCATGGCCGCCACGCTGCGCACGCGGAAAACGGCGGAGAAGAGGTTCGTGCGCGGACGCAGATGCTGGATCGTGCGCAGAAATTCCACGCTGTGGCGCTTTTTCTGCAGCGGATAGTCCGGCGTGGAAACGCCCTCGACGGTGATTTCCTCGGCCTTGAGCTCAAAGGGCTGCTTGGCCTCGGGCGTGAGGACGAGCGTTCCCCGTACGATCAGCGCGGCGCCGACATTCTGATGGGCGATCTCGTCGTAATTATGCAGCCTGCCTCTCTCAAAAACGACCTGCAGCGGCTTGAAGCAGCTGCCGTCGTTGAGTTCGACAAAGCCGAAGTTTTTCATGTCGCGCACGGTCCTGACCCAGCCGCATACGGTAAGCTCGCGGCCGTCGAAGGCCTTGGCGTCGGCGTAAATGCCCGCAATTTTCTGACGTTTCATTGGCACTTGTCCTTTCTTTGTCGCCGTGGGGATACGCAAATCATTTCACGGGGCGTTTTGGCCCCGTAAAATGGTATTATATCCAACTTTTTCAGTGATTGCAATCTTTTTCTTGCAGATCGCGCGGATTCAGAAGATCAATTCCACCGGCGCGTGATAATTCCGCAGCGTCAGCTCCGTATGCACACCGCCGTCTTCGCCGTCGCGGGTCCAGGCCACGGGCTTTTCAAAGGTAAATTTTGCTTTTTTCGTGTGCAGGATCACCAGATCCTCGCAGTCAAAGGTCTGGGACAGGACGCTGGCCGCGATCGCGCCGAAGCCGTCGATCGCAATCGGCTCGCGCACGAGCACCAGCTCGCTCATGCCGTCGCCGAGACTGACCATCTCCTCCTTGAGACGGATCATGCCCGCGACGGAGGTGGAGTTGGACATGCTGCCGTAGAGGAAGCGCCCCTCGACCACGCCCTCGTCGTATTCCACGCGGGCCCGGTAGGCCTCGATCTTCGGCAGCTGCGCCATGCCCTGCAGCACATAGGCCAGGTGGCCCAGGGCCTTTTTCTGATTCTGCGGCGTGGCATAGCTGACCTCGGTAAAGGCGCCGAAGGCCGCGATGTAGGCAAAAAAGCCGTCCTCGCCGAAGCCGCCCACGTCAAAGGGATGGGGCGTGCCCTCCAGGATGCGCCGCGCCGCGCCCACCGTGTCATTCTTCGGCAGGTCCAGCGTCGTGGCCACGTCGTTGGCCGTGCCCATGGGGATATAGCCGAGCTGCGGCGGATTCTCCAGACGCATCAGCCCGGCCAGCACCTCGCTGAGGGTGCCGTCGCCGCCGACGCAGGCCACCGTGTCGTACTCTCCGCCGTGCTCGGCGGCGAAGCGCGTGGCGTCGCCGCGCCCCGCAGTGAAGAACAGCGTCGTGCGGAAGCCGCCCTGATCCAGAAGGTGCAGCGCGTCGGGAAGATTCAGCTTATATCCGCCGCGCCCGGCGGCGGGATTGATGATCAGCATCAGTTTTTTGTTCATGATCGTCCCTCTTTCAGGAGAACACAATTTGCATAATAGGATAAGTATATCCCCATCGGCGGAAAAAGGCAAGCGCGGCGCCGAAGCTCTTGCTTCTCCCTCCGGGGGCGGATGTATGGTTTTGCTGATGAAAAGCAAAAAGGACGCCTGTGGCGTCCTTGTGTTTGCTGTTTGCCGAATTACTCCATCCCGTTGAGCTTCACGGACATGGAAGATTTCTTATGGGCCGCGTTGTTCTTGTGGATCAGACCCTTGCCGGCTGCGTGATCAACTGTCTTAACAGCAACTTTATAGGCACTGACGGCTGCGTCCTTGTCGCCTTCGGCAACGGCTGCGTCAAACTTTTTCATCATGGTCTTGAGCTCGGTCTTATCAGCACGGTTCTTGGCACGGAGCTCCTTGGACTTTTCGTCTCTCTTGGCAGAAGATTTGATGTTGGCCATGTATTGCCACCTCCTCCTATAAAATTGAGCGGCTGACACTCGCATTGATGGATTATAACAAACAGTGCAAGGAAAATCAAGCTTTTTTTTCACTTTTTTTCACTTTTTCCAAAAGGGTGAATTTATTGTGGCGCAAGGGGAAAGGCTATACCATATCTTGTTTTGAAAAGAGGTATGTTCTATTGTATTCTGTCTTTCGCACCGATCTCGCCGTTGAGGCCTATGATCGGCTCGGCGGAGAAGCTTCCGCGCTCTCCGGCGTCACGGTCCGGCGGGAGACGCTGTTCGATCTGCCGCTCTGCGCCGTGGAGATACGCGATGAGGAGGCCGCCGAAAGGCTGGGCAAGGGCATCGGTCATTATTACACGCTGGAGCTGCCCGCATCGCTGACGCGCTTTGCGCCGCGCTTTTCCGCGCCTGCCGCGGCCGTGGCGGCGCTGATCCGCCGCTGCGGCGTGCCGAAGGAGGGCGGCGTGCTGGTGGCGGCGCTGGGCAACCCGGATATCACGCCGGACGCGCTGGGGCCGCTGTGCGCCTCGTCGGTGCTGGTCACGCGGCACCTGAAGGCCGGGCACGATCCGATCTGGGACGGTTTTTCATCCGTCAGCCTGCTGCGGGCCGGGGTGCTGGGCACGGTGGGTGTCGAGTCCGCCGTGCAGATCCGCGCCTTCTGTGAGGCGGTGCGGCCCTCTCTCGTCCTTGTGGTGGACGCGCTCGCCGGTGCGGAGGCCGCCGGACTCTGCCGCAGCATCCAGATCTGTGACAGCGGCATCTCCCCCGGATCCGGCGTGCGCAACGACCGGGCCCGGATCGACCGGGCCCTGCTGGGCGTGCCGGTGACGGCCATTGGCGTGCCCACCGTGACGGACGCCTGCACCCGGGATGGCGGCCCGGGCGATCTTTTCGTCACGCCGCGGGATATTGACTCCGCCGTTCGCGCCTGCGCGCGTTTTATTGCCTACGGGATCAATCTGGCGCTGCACCCGGGGATCACGGTGGAGGACATCGACGCGCTGATCGGATAATGTGTCAGCGCGGTAAAGACGTTTCACGTGAAACATACCGGCTTTTCGAAGTGAAAGATGTTTCACGTGAAACCATACAAAAAGCCGCTGCCGTTCTTGAATTCTTATCTGAATACTGGTATAATGGCTTTCATTAAAGAGACAGGATCGGTTTTTATGGCAAGAATCGTAGCATTTGCAAATCAAAAAGGCGGTGTCGGCAAGACCACGACCTGTGTCAATCTGTGCTGCGCGCTCCGCCTTCTCGGCAAGAGCGTGCTGCTGGTGGACAGCGATCCCCAGGGCAACGCCAGCTCCGGCATGGGCGTGGGAAAGAGCACGCGTCCCAACACCTACGACATGCTGGTGGGCGGCACGGCGGCGGCGGATTGCGTGGTACATACGGAATACGGAGACGTGATCCCTACGGGAAAAGAGCTGGCGGCCGCCACGGTGGAGCTGATCGGCAGCGAGAAGCGGGAATTCGTGATGAAAAACGCCCTGCAGACGCTCTACAGCGACTATGATTATATTCTCATCGACTGTCCCCCGTCGCTGGAGCTGCTGACGGTCAACGCGCTTGTCGCCTCCGACAGCGTGCTGATCCCGATGCAGTGCGAATATTACGCGCTGGAGGGCATTGCCGATCTGATGACCAGCATCCGCCTGTGCAAAAAGCGGCTCAACAGGCATCTCGACGTGGAAGGCATTGTGCTGACCATGTACGATCCGCGCATGAATCTGACCAACCAGGTGGCCGCGGAACTGCGCAAGTATCTGGGCGACAAGGTCTATGAGACCGTGATCCCGCGCAGTGTGCGTCTCTCCGAGGCGCCCAGCCACGGCGTGCCGGGCGTGGTCTATGACAGAGCCAACAAGGGCAGCCGCGCCTACCTGGACCTGGCGCGGGAATTTATCAAACGCTGCGAGGGGTGAGAAAAATGGCCGCAAAAGAGAAAAAAGGACTCGGAACCGGACTGGGGATCCTGTTTGGGGAAGAGGAATACAACGACGAAAACGAGCTCAGACAGCTCTCCGTCACCAAGCTCGTGCCCCGGCGGGAACAGCCGCGCACGGTTTTTGACGACGCCTCCCTGCAGGAGCTGGCAGATTCTCTTCGCCGCTACGGCGTGATCCAGCCGGTGACGGCGCGCAAGCTGGACGGCGGCTTTTACCAGATCATCGCGGGTGAGAGGCGCTGGCGCGCCGCAAGGCTCGCGGGTCTGGAGGAGATCCCCGTCCGGGTCATCGAGGCGGACGACCGCCGCACCGCCGAGCTGGCGCTGGTGGAAAATCTGCAGCGCGAGGACCTCAATCCCATTGAAGAGGCCCGGGGGTACCAGGCGCTGATCGAGGAATACGGCCTGACCCAGGAGGAGGCCGCCCAGAGCGTGGGCCGCTCCCGCCCGGCGATCACAAACTCGATGCGGCTGCTTTCCCTAGCTCCCGCCGTCTTGTCCATGGTAGAGGAGGGAAAGCTCTCCGCCGGCCACGCGCGGGCGCTGCTGCCCATCGCGGACGAGCGTGAGCAGAAGGCCGCGGCGGACGAGGTGGTGGAAAAGGGCCTGTCCGTGCGCCGGACCGAGCAGCTGGCCGCCAGGCGCAGCAAGCCGGAAGCGGCGCCGGTCAAGAGCGTCGCGCCGGACGGCGTGGATTATGCCGCGGAAGTGGCGCAGAGCCTTTCGGAAAAGCTGGGGCGGCGCGTGCGTCTGATCGAAGGGCGCAGCGCGGGGCGGATCGAGCTGAGCTTTTACGGCGCCGATGACCGCGAGGCGCTGATCGCAGAACTGGAAAATCTCGGCCGGAACAGGGCCGACAGAAAATAAGGACGGAAGAAAAGATGCTGGATATCAAGTTTGTCCGGGAAAACCCGGAGCTCGTCAAGGAAAATATCAGAAAGAAGTTTCAGGACTTCAAGCTCCCCATGGTGGACGAAGTGCTGGAGCTCGACGCGAAGAACCGCGCCGCCATCACCGAGGCCAGCGAGCTGCGCGCCAGCCGCAACAGTCTCTCCAAGCAGATCGGCATGCTGATGGGTCAGGCGAAGAAGGACCCGAGCAAGCTCGAAGAGGCCGAGAAGATCAAGGCCCGGGTCAAGGCAAACGCCGAGCGGCTGGAAGAGCTGGAAAAGCTCGAAGAGGAGTGCGCCGCGCGCATCCACGCGCTGATGCTGAATATCCCCAATATCATCGATCCCTCCGTGCCGATCGGCCCGGATGACAGCGCAAACGTCGAGGTACAGCGCTTCGGTGAGCCGGCAGTACCGGACTTTCCGATCCCCTACCACACGGAAATCATGGAAAGCTTCCACGGCGTGGACATGGACGCCGCCGGCCGCGTGTCCGGCAACGGTTTCTATTACCTGATGGGCGACATCGCGCGGCTGCACTCCGCCGTTTTGGCCTACGCCCGTGATTTCATGATCGACAAGGGCTTTATTTACTGCATTCCCCCGTTCATGATCCACGGCAACGTCGTTGAGGGCGTCATGAGTCAGACCGACATGGACGCGATGATGTACAAGATCGAGGGCGAGGACCTGTATCTGA
>CAMHER010000132.1 GCA_946184215.1 uncultured Clostridia bacterium
GACGATCTCGCGCACACTGGGAATCTTGTCGTGCTCATAAAAGAAGCGGTTGATAAATTCCGCGATCGCGTTTTTTCTTGAATTCTTCATACGCCACCTCCGAAAGCAAACAGGCTGTTCCGATGGTTGTAGTATACCACTCGGAACAGCCTGTATCATGAACAATTTGAAAACTTATGTTTCGGTTTATCCGATGTGCGACAAAGAAGAACGCCGTTTTTGCGCGGCGTTCTTCCTTCTTATCGTTTTTTGATATACTCACCAGACATAGGAACCGCAGTAGGGGCATACTGCGACGCCGGAGGGCACCTCCGAATAGCAGTTCGGGCACAGCGTCGTGCCATAGTTGTTCCAGCCGCCGTAGCTGCCGTAGCCGTAGTCCTGGACGTCCCAGAGCATGTCGAAGTAGTCGCTCCACGCGGCCTCGGCCAGGGCCTCTTCCCAGGGATCGTAATAGCTCGTATCCTGAACCAGGGCCCAGTCGCTGTCGTCCAGCACAAGCGCGATCAGAGCCAGATCGTACAGCTCTTCGTCGCTCAGGCCGTACCAGTTATAATAATCGTTGGAGTTGGTATTCTTGACGCTGCTGGTCTTCTCATAGACATACACATACGCCGTTGTGGTACGCGCGCTCTGGACGCCGTTGGAGAAGGTGCAGTATGCGCCCCACCCGTTCAGCCCCACGAACAGGCCGTTGATGGTCAGGGTCGTGGTACTCTCGCCGCTGATGCTCGCGCCGGGAAACTGGCTGCGAATTTCGGCGATGCTGTACTCCTGCCCCCAAGGAGAGACAAGCGTCCAGTACAGGGAGTTATAACCCGTCGCGTTAGCGACAAACCAGGCCGTCTCACCCACATAGCGCTGCTCATTGGTGGGGTTTTTGGTGATCACAAGGGGAGTAACGTAGCTCGCGGTGTTCGGCACGTTCGGGGCTGTGAGGTTCACTCTCTCCTGAACGCCGGTCCTGTCGCCGGAGAAAACCGCGTAGCTGTCGGCGAAACGGCTCAAATTTGTGGCGGCGGAGGCGGGGAACCAGTCAAAGGAGATGCTGCTGCGCTGATAGCCCGCGAAGCTGGTGTTGGCGAGATTCAGAAACTCCGCCTCGGTGAGCTCCTTCTCATCCTGTCCGGAGTAGGAGACGGTCGTCTGTCCGCCGGTGGTCGTCACGACCTTGCTTCCGAGGTAGCCGTCATACAGCATGCCGTTGATCATGGACAGGCCGCAGGTAAAAGTCGAGAGCATGTTGAGGTCATATTCCGGCATGTCGACAAGGAGATTGTTGGTGAAGATGTAGAACCAGACGTTTTTCGCGGCGTCATAATAGGCGTCGGCGCTGTCCGTGATGATGTTGAAAAAATAATCCGGGTTCGCGCTTTCGTTTTCAAAGGGCGTGTGGAGCGCCTCCAGACGCTGGCCGTCAGGCGTGAGCTCCCAGCCTCTGACATAGCCATCGCCGGTCTCGGAGTCCTTCCGGCAGGCGAGCAGTTCCAGACGTCCGTTGTGGTCCAGATCCGTGACGGCGTAGTACCAGGGGTCCTTGCCGTCCGGCTGACGGAGCATGCCGAAGGAGTTTGCGATCAGCTTAAGCTGTGCGCCGGCGTTCTCGCCGGTCGAGAGCTTGGCAAAGGCGCTGACGCTCAGAGAGCACAACAGGGCGAAGATCAGGATACAGGAAATCAGTTTTTTCATGTGGTATTTCCTTTCGTCATAAAATATGTTTATCGCGCCGTCTCCATGAGATGAGCGTGCAAACCGCTTTATACTTCCGCCAGAGTGCTCATGCCGCAGAGCTCTGCCGTCTTCTTTTTGCAGCGCAGCAGCACAACAAGCTCATAGACCAGCAGGCACACATAGCCGATCAGCGCTATGATCGTGCCTTTCACCTCGCCTCTCATCAGGCTGGGATTGAAGGCCGTGGAGACGTCATACAGTGTGTGGATAACCATGGGAACGAGAAGCGCCAGCACATAGTTGAGGACCGTGGAGCCCTTGCCGGTCAGCTTGCTGAGCTTGGCCCTGCCCAAAAACTCCGCCATGACCATATTGAGGGTCATGTGCGCTGGCACCGAGATCAATCTCCCAATGGTGGAAACGATGTTTGCATTGTCCGCAGTACTGTAAGTAAACTCCTCGATCAGAGTAAAGCCGATGCCCACGCACGCGCCGATCAGGATGTATTCATAGACGTTCTTGACCTTTTTGCGGAAGATGAGCAGGATCACAACAATTATGACCAACTTGGCGATCTCCTCCAGACCTCCGGCGAGGATGAAGTCGCGTCCGAGAGCCTGGAAGAAATTCAGTTCGCTCAGCTTCAGCGTATCAGGGTTATTTGCCAGAGCCTTCATGTAGCCCATGGAGAAGGGAATCGTCAGCGGGTGGGAGAGCATCCCGATCGCGATGGGGAGCAGGGCCTGCAGCCAGCCGACGGGCTGGGGGATCTCTCTTTTGACCATCCTCCAATACAGAAAGCCAAGAATCATGATTGTTCCAATCGTTGCCAGATAAGTCATTCTCTTCTCCTCCTGATGTTTTATTTCTCATTTGTTCGTGCTTGTCGCCGGAAGCCGCGAGGGGATGAAAACGGTAACCCTCGTCCCGCCCTCTTCGCGCGGCACGATTTCCAGCGTTCCGCCGCACATGGTTTTCAGGCGTTCCCGAATGTTGTCAAGGGCAAACTGCACCTCGTCGTCAGCCGGAGGAACATAGCCGGGGCCATTATCCTCCACAATGATACGGACGCCGAGCTCCGTGCTCTCGGTGAAAACAGAGACATGAAGCGGTTCGAGTTCCGGGTCCAGCCCGTGCTTGACGGCGTTTTCCACGATGGGCTGAAGCGTCAGCGGCGGGACGCGGAAAAAGGTGTCCGGCGTGTTGAATTCCACAAACAGCCGACCTTCATAACGCGCCTGTTCCACCGCGAGATAGGCTTTGGTATGTTCCAGCTCCTCCGCAAAGGGAATTGTTCCGTCTTTTGCGATGGCGGTGAAGTTGCTCTGCAGATACCGGGAGAAATCCCGAATGACATTCTGCGCCTTCTGGGGATCCTGTGCGCAGAGATAGTAAATGCTCATCAGTGTGTTATGGATGAAATGCGGCCGCATCTGCAGGACGGCGGCACGCGCCCGCTGCCGCGCGGCTTCCTCCTTCTGCTCCCGATAGCCGTGAACCAGCTCGCTCATCAGAAGCAACTCCACAAGAACACTCTGGATATAAGACGGCATAAAGAAACTGACCATGAAGAGAATCCGCTGTGTCCATGTAAGTTTCTTCCATCTTCGGATCAGCGCGATCGGACAGATCACGGAAAGCGCCGCGAGCATGATCATATAGAAGGCCGGCCATGGGCCGACCTGAGCCTCATACGCTGTCGTGACGGTCATCACGCCGAGCGCCTGAGAGATGACCTCCACCGCGACCAGGATGCCGGTCAGTGCACCCTGGAGGCGCATGACCGCGCTCTTTCTCCAGTCTTCTCCGCAGCAATGGAGGAAATAGGCTGTTACGAGCAGAGTCGGAACCGGGGTGGCCAGCGTAGTTGCGAGGAGCAGCACGCGGCGCAGCGGAATGGGCGCCTGATAAAAGAAAGCGGCTTTTTCCACCAAGTCGATAGCAGAGACGACAACGGATGAGGAAAGAATGGCGACGCACAGGCGTCGCGGCCATTGGTCAACATCGCGGGCGATAAAGGTGGCAAGCAGTCCGAAGATTCCGAACAGGAGCGCCGCCGCTTCCGCGAATACCAGGAAATTCAGCTCTTCCATCACAGCAGCCCCTTCACGGGATAGCGCAGGCGGGAAAGCTGAGCGCGTACCGTTTCCGTTTCAAGCGGCTTGAGGAGATAGCCGCAGGCCCCGGTGTCCCAAGCGTCGAAGGCATACTCCCGGAACGCGGTGAGATAGATCACGTTGGTGCGCGGCCTGAGCCGCAGCATCTCCCGGCACAGCTCAAGGCCGCTGGTTCTGCCCAGCTCGATGTCCAAAAAAGCGAGGGCCACCGGGTTTTCGCTGAAAAACGCCAGCACCTGCGACGGTTTTGTAAAACCGACGACGTTTGCGTTGGGCATAGCCTCCTGAAGAACGGGGATGCCCCCGGTGACAATGAGCGGCTCGTCGTCAACGAGCAGAACGTTCGGGGCTTCGCCGGAGTCGTCCGCGGCAGAAAGCAGCGCAGAGGAATCAACGCTCAGAGCCTCGGCGATCTGATAAACCGTGGCGGCGTCGGGCATGCGGCGTCCCGCTTCCCAGTTGGCGACGCTGGGGCGTTCCATATGAAGCCTGACCGCCAACTGCTGCTGGGACAGGCCGTTTTCAGTTCTAAGACGGCGCAGCGTCTCTCCAAAAGACGTTGTCATGGCGTTTCATGCACCTTTCGCCCTTGTAGCGTTTACATGACGCCAGAATAACCAATCCACCGGAAAAATGCAAGGGGAAGGATCGAAAAACAGGTTTCATTCTGAAACGTCCCCTTTTTTCAACGCTTATTTCTATTCCCTCTCATATCCTGCATCAATTGCAGCATCTGCCCAGTAGTCACGCTTTTCTCCATTCCCTCTGTTTATAAAGAGAATCGCCGCGAGCACTACCGCGAGGACAAGCGTTGATCCGATGCTTCCCTCTACTCCGAATCCGACGTCGTAGAAGAAACCGGAAGTCGCGGACGCAGCCTCAAGCTTGAATATGGAATACTCCGATACCGCGCCGCTGTTGGGAAGTCCGAATATGATGTTCTGTGTATAGTTCCAGAGAGTATGGAAGCACATGGCGGCCCACAGGCTGTTATAGTAGTAGACAATCAGCGAGAATATAATGCCTATTCCGCTTTGCTTACACTCCACTTCTCATCCCAGATTGCATGTATCTCAGCTCTCTTTGCGGGGCGGATCAGATAGAGAGCCCAGACGCCGGCTATAACGTCAACCAAAACGGCAAGTATCAGGCCGGTCGTAACGGTTTCGCCGGTCATGGTCCCGTTGTCCAAAGACGCATCCGTTACAAAGCACATGTAGTCATACACGCCGTGCATGAAAATCGGGATCAGTATATTTCCCGTCCTCAGAAATACAGCCACAAACAGGAATCCCGCAAAGATCGTAGCGATGCCCTGTATGATACCCATCGTAACGCTTGCTCCGCGTATAATGTTTCCGATGTGCATAAGACCGAATACCAGGGCTGTAAAAAGTACTATAACAGATACTCTTTTTTCGCTCCTGATGTATCTCATTCCGATGGGGACGGTAACTCCTCTGAATACTGTCTCCTCGAAAAATCCCGCAGCGATTGCCATGGCAAGAGCCAGCATGGTCGGCTTAAAATAGAAGCCGTAGTCCACTACATTCAGGATGTATGACATAACTATTTTAAACAAAAACGGGAGCCATACGAAGAGTATTCCAGTTGCAAGTGAGCTTGTTTTGAATACGCCCTTGAACTCAGGTGCAAACCATCTGGTGTAGCCTATCAGAAAGAACACCGCAAGTACGCTTGACGCCAGGTTGTCCATTACATCTGAAAACCCCAGCAAGCCCGGTATAGACAGGATCAGCATTGCGAGAACAGCTGCCAGAATCATTGCAACGATTGGCGCTTTTTTGCACAGTATGTGCTTTTTTGCTTTTGCTTCCTTATTCATTCTAATGTCTCCTT
>CAMHER010000133.1 GCA_946184215.1 uncultured Clostridia bacterium
GAAGACCTTGAAGGAGTTGATCAGAGACAGGATCGTGACAAACAGCACGGTGGGCGAAAGATAGCGAAGCTTGATGGCAAAAAACTTATAGCTCTCGCTGGCGCCCTCCACATCCGCCACCTCCAGCAGCTCCTTGGGGATGTTGGCCAGGCCTGCCATGAACAGGATCATAAAGTATCCCAGATTTTTCCACAGGAACAGCATCACGACCACATAGATGTTCCAGTCGCTCTGCAGCCAGTCGATCTTAGCCGCGCCGAGCGCGCCGACCCATTCGTTGACCGAGCCGTTATAGCTGAACAGCACCTGCCAGATCAGCACCACCGAGGCCACAGGGACCATCATGGGGCTTAAGAAGAAGGTGCGGAAGGTAGACTTGCCGGGAATACGCGCCTCCAGCATCACGGCCAGCGCCAGGGACAGCACCACTGCCAACGGCACGGAGAGGGCGGAGAACAGCAGCGTGTTCTTTGCCGCCGTGAGAAAGGCCGAATTGCTGAGGAGCTTTGTAAAATTATCCAGAAATACAAAGTTGCGCGCGCCCACCGAATCAATCAGCGAGTAGTACACCACCACACCGAAGGGCAAGATAAAGAATACCCCGACGCCCAGCAGACTGGGTGAAAGGAAGCACAGGCTCGCAGCCAGGTCCCGCAGCTTGTTATTTCGTTGTTCGGAACGTCTGTCCTTCATAGTGTGCCCGCCGTTTTCCCGTAATTTCAACTAAATATTGTATCATATGCTTATCTTTACCGCAAGTATTTGATGAAAGAAAGCCTCCGTTTACCGCAAAAAGAACGTCCTGGCAGTCCAAACGGCGGAGAGAAAGCTCTCCGCCGCGGATGATCAGGGGTTTTCAGCGCTGTTCGTTGACGTAGATGCTCAGCTTGCCCTGGACCAGCTTCGCCACCTCATCGGCGCTCTTCTGGCCGGAGAAGAAGGCATCGGTCTGCTCGCTGATGATATCGAGCACCGCCGTGTTCTGGCTGTAAAGCCTGGTGGTCGTGTTGATGACCTCCATGATCTTGTCGGCCTGCTCCTGCGTCAGCGCGTAGATCTCCATGGGTTCGTCCATGCCTTCCATCCAGAAGCCGCCGCGGGAAACGGGGATGCGCTCGCCGGTGTCGGGATCGAGACGGTAGTTGCCGTTCTCATCCTTTTCATACTCAACGGTCATGGCCTCCTTCAGCCGCTTTTCCAGCTGATTGCGGTTGGCCGGGAAGCCCCAGTAGTAATCTCCGTTCTCCGCCGCCTTTTCGGTCATAAAGCTGCGCAGGAACTGCCAGGCGGCCTCCTTGTCGGCGCAGTTCGCACTCATGCCGTAGCCGGAGTTGATGTTCATATAGCTGCCCACGCCGGAAATGGTCGGGAAGCCGATGTAAGTCACATTGCCGCCGAAGACGGCCTCATAGCGGGCGATGTCTTCAAAGCCGGACAGGTACATGCGCGTGAGCATCTGCTTGCCCTCGCGGATGCGCTGCTCGTCGCTTTCATATTCGTCCCAGTTGAAGTTCGCGCTGTCAAAGGCATTCGGGAAGAGTCTGGCGAACTCCAGAAGTCTGGCAAACTCGCCCTGGTCGAAACGGCAGCTGCCGGTGGTCCAGTCGATGTAGTAATCGGCATCCAGCGTCAGCACATCCCGCAGGATGTCGCCGCTGGTGGTAAACTGGTCAAGCACCGTGCAGCCCTGGGGCATGGTATTGAGCGCCGCGACAAGGTCCTCCATGGTCCAGCCCGGCTTGTCGCCGACCACACTGGACGCGCCGGCCAGCGTAACGACATTGAAGGTCGATACGGTGGAGAAGAGCTTTCCCTCCACCTCCAGCGCCTGCAGCACGTTGGGCAGGAAGTCGTCGCGGCTGATCTCGCTGTCCTTTTCCATGAAAGGATAGAGATCCTCCAGCAGGCCCTTGGCGGCCAGCTGCTGATAGGGCAGGCCCTGCAGCGAGAGGATATCGGGCAGGTTGCCGGACATGATCTCGGTGGTCAGTTTGGTCAGGCCGGCTGTGTAGTCGTCCTCTGTATTATACTGCGAGTAATCAATGACATTGATGCGGATGTTGCTGCCGCGGTTGAAGCGGATGACCGCGTTCTGCAGATTGTTGTCCGTCCACTGGCAGGCCAGCGTCAGCTCCTCCTTCTTGGGAACTTCGTCATAGGACTTCTTCTCAACGGTGACAAACTCGGTGGTCACGTTCTCCCACTTGGAATCCCAGGTGTTCGTCACGCCGAAGAACCTGCCGTCGGGCCGCACCGTGTAGCCGGAGAGATTCTGCTGCAGCACGTCCACGTTCAGCCAGTCGAAGAGCTTTTCGCTGCTCTCGTCCGCCAGCTTGTAGCCGTAGATGTTGATGCCGCTCTGATAGTACAGATCGTAATCGCCTCCGCCGGAGATAAAGTTGTAGGCGTTATCGGGGCAGCTCCAGGTCTGGCTGACGCGGCCGCTGTTCAGGTCGATGGCGGCGATTTTGAGCATGCCGCTCATATCCTCGCGGACGGTCAGGCACGGCGTGCCGTCGCGCAGGGTGAAGAGGCTGCCGGCATAGCCGTTCGTGTTGATCTCTCCGGTCTGCGCGCCGTCGGCGCCGTAAATGCGCACGCTGTTGTTCGCCGCTACCAGAACCTTCCCGTCAACATAGGCCAGTCCGCTGGGCCAGAACCAGTCCCCGTCCGAGGTGTTGATCGGGGAAAAGCTCTGCTCCACGCCGCTGGGGTCCATCGTGCGCAGATACCAGCTCTCCTCATAGTGGGAATAGTTCCAATAGTCCGGGCTTTCCTCGCTCATGCCCGCCGGCGCGTCATTCCAGTTGTCCCAGACGTGATAGAGCGCGGCGAGGTTGCCGCTCGCGTCGGCCGTGAGCGCGCTGAGCTCGGCGCCTGTGCTGTGGCCCTCGATGGTCTCGGGCGTGAAGGGCTTGTAGCCTTCCAGCTTCGTCTGTTTCCCGTCGTAGGTCACAAAGGAAAGGCTCTCCGCGAGAATGTCAAACTGGCCCTCCCACTCCTGGACCTCGCCCTCCTCGGGCTCACGCTGGCCCACCACGTCCGACGAGGTGGCATAGAAGCCGCTGTCGGTAAAGGCCGTTACGCTCAGGGGCTTGTTGTCGTTGGCTTTTTTTTCAAAGGAAGAGACATACACGAACGTCGGTGTGCCGTCCTTGCCGCCCGTCTTGCCGCTTGCCCCGCTCTTGGCGTTCCCGCCCGGGGTGCCGGACGTGTCCTTGCCGCCGCAGGCCGCCAGGGAAAAGATCATCATCACGGCCAGTACGGAGGCAACGAGGGCGCGAAATGTTTTCTTCATGATATTCCTCCAAAATTTTGTCTTTCGGGTAAGGAGCAGGGAAACCCTCTTCCCTGTTCGAATGAATTGTAACACATCACGCCCGCTGTGTCTCTTAAGCTTTCTTAAACGCGCAATTGGCAATTGTTTACGGGCAAAAATGTGATATAATGAATGAGCATCGCATGAATGGAAAAACAGTTTCGAGGTGATCGAAAAGATGGCAACAAGATCCCATATTCTGATCGTGGATGACGACGCGGATATCCGCCAGGTGCTGCGGCTTCTGCTGCGGGACGACTACAACGTCACCGAGGCCGAGGACGGCCCTGCCGCGATCCGTGCCGTAAAGGAAAATTCCGATATCGATCTTATTATTCTTGACGTGATGATGCCGGGCATGTCGGGTCTGGAGGCCTGCGACGCTATCCGCGGCATCACGAACGCGCCCGTGCTGTTCCTCACGGCCAAGAGCGCGGAAAAGGACCGGATCAGCGCCTATCGCAGCGGCGGAGACGACTTTCTCTCCAAGCCCTTCTCCCACGATGAGCTGCTGGCCAAGGTCGGTTCGCTGCTGCGGCGATACAAGGAATACCGCGGCAAGCCGGAGGCGGCTCTGGCGGTGGAAAATCTGGAGATCGACTTTGCCACCCACAGCGTAAAGAGCTGCGGCACACCCGTGTCTCTGACGGATACGGAGTACGCGATCCTGGAATACCTGCTGCACAACCGCGGCTCCACCGTGACGACCCCTGTGCTCTATGAGGCCGTGTGGAAGGAGCGCTTCCTTCCCGGCTCCGGCAACACGGTGATGGTGCACGTGCTGAACCTGCGCCGCAAGATCGAAGAAAACCCCTCCAGTCCGAAGATCATCCGCACCGTCTGGGGAAAGGGATATCAGATTGATTAAGCAGACGTTTGCACGCGCAAGCCTGAATGCGAAGATGCTCTTCGCCGCTCTGCTTGCTCTGGCCCTTGCCGTGGGGGTGTTCTTTCTGGCCTACGGGGTCGGCAATTATTTTATCGACAAGATCTACATGAGCAGCGACTCTGTCTCCGCCCGCAAGGCGCAGATCTACACGGATTTTAACGTCTTCGTGCGCCGGAACAATCTTGCCGGGACAGACTCCGCCGCCATCGCAGGCTGGACGGCGAACCGGGAGAACGTGACCATCATTGTCGCGGGCCGGAACGGGCAGTACAGCGTCCGCCGCGGAGAACAGGCGCCGGTCAACAATCAGATCAGCGACCTGATCGAGATCGCCGGTATCTACGGCAAGCTCTATCCGATGCGCTTTTCCGACGGTGAATACCAGATCGCGATCGGCGACAATTCCCAGGCCCACGAGAAGAATGTTTTCCTCATCGGCTCGCTGGTGCTGGCCTCTGTTGTCTTCATTGCGGTGATGTTCTTCTATATCCGCCGGATCACGGACAGGATCATTCTCCTGTCGGAGGAGGCCGTCGTCATCGGCAAAGGGGATCTGGACGCCGTCATTACCGCCGAGGGCGGAGACGAGATCTCTGTTCTCGCCGCGGAAATGGACAATATGCGCCGCGCCGTAATTGAGCGTATGGGCAACGAAAAACGCGCCTGGGAGGCCAACAGTGAGCTGATCACCGCGATTTCGCACGATATCCGCACCCCGATGACCAGTCTGATTGGCTATCTCGGCCTTCTGACCGAGGGCAGCGGAGACGCCGAGAGCCGCGAGCGCTTCGCCTCTCTCGCCTACTCCAAGGCGCTGGAGCTGAAGGATCTGACGGACGAGCTGTTCAAATACTTTCTCGTTTTCGGCCGAGCCGAGCTGGAGATGGAGCGTGAGCGATATGACGCGCGCCTGCTTCTTGAGCAGCTGATCGGCGAGGCCGCCTTTGAGCTGTCTGATTTTGGCTTCGAGATCCAGCAGATCGGCTTTGAGGGCGAATGTACGGTGGTGGCCGACCCGATGTATCTCAAGCGCGTGATGGACAATCTGGTCACAAATGCCAAAAAATATGCTGACAAGTCCAGCCCCATTGTGTTTCTCTCGGAGCTGTCGGGCGGACGCCTGAGCGTCTGCGTTTCAAACGTGGTGGCCAAAAACCTTGCGCGCGTGGAGAGCACGAAGATCGGTCTGCGCACCTGCGCGAAGATCATGGAGGCCATGGGCGGCAGCTTTACGACCGAGGTCGACGAGCTCCATTACATGGCGGAGTTTTCTCTTCCTGTCGATATGGCCCAGAGCCAATAATCCATATGCCGGGCAGGAAGCATACATTCTTTGCCTTCTTTGCGGAAAAAGCCATTCTTCCCCGCGGTATCGAAGATCCGACGCGATA
>CAMHER010000134.1 GCA_946184215.1 uncultured Clostridia bacterium
TATCACAGATCCGGCAGGAAGGGAAGCAGGAAAATCCTGTCTTGAAAAGTACCTGCCGTTCTTCTATAATGGTAAAAAAGACGATCCGACGGGAGGAGAACAGTCATGGGTGAGATCTTCGTTACCGGCCATCGCAATCCGGATACTGACGCCATTGTGGCGGCCATTTCCTATGCCGCGCTGCGCAACGCCCTGGGGGACAGAGAGTACAAGGCGGCAAGGATCGGCTCAATCAACGATGAGACAGCGCGCATGTTAGAGCGCTTTGGCTTTGAGCCGCCGCAGTTCATCAAAAACATGCGCACCCAGGTCTGCGATCTGGACTACGACCGGCCGCCCGCCCTGACGGGCACGGTCACGATGGACCTGGCGTGGCGCACGATGCGCAATGTGGAGACTTCCACGCTGCCGATCGTGGACGAGGAGGGAAAGCTCTGCGGCCTTCTCTCCGCCGGCGATATCGCGAGCTATGACATGCAGACCATCTCCGAGAGCCGGATCGACGCGCTGCCGGTGTTCAATCTGCTCAGCGTGCTGGAGGGCCAGCTCGTCAACGAAAACAGCTTCGTGGTGGAGACCGTCTCCGGCGAAGTGCGCATCGCCGTCCCGCAGGCCATCGACGACCCGGCCGACGACGGACAGGACTGCATCCTGATCTGCGGTGACCAGCCGGAGGTGATCGAAAAAGCGCTGGAGCGGGAGATCAACTGCCTCATCATCTGCCAGAGCGAGATCCGCCCGGCCTGGGCGCGGAGCACGGCGAATACCTGCATCATCTCCACGCCGCTGGAGGCGCGCACGGTGGCCCGCCTGATCTACCAGGCCATCCCGGTGGAGCGGGTATGCCAGCGTGAGGCGATCGTCAGCTTCCACCTTGCGGACTATCTCGACGACGTGCGTGAGATCCTGCTCAAGAGCCGCTATCGCTGCTATCCCGTGCTGGACGAAAACGAGCGGGTCGTGGGGACGCTCTCGCGCTTCCATCTGCTGCGCCCGCGGCGCAAGCGCGTGGTGCTGGTGGACCACAACGAATCGGCCCAGTCCGTTCCGGGCCTGGACCAGGTCGAGATCATGGAAATCATCGACCACCACCGCCTGGCGGATATTCAGACCGTGCAGCCGATCTCCGTTCGCAACGAGCCGGTGGGCAGCACCAACACGATCATCACGGCGATGTATCAGGAACTGGGCGTCATGCCCTCACCGAAGATGGCGGGGCTGATGGCGGCGGCGATCCTCTCGGACACAGTCATGTTCAAATCGCCTACCTGCACCAAGCGCGATATCGCCATGGCCGAGCGCCTGGCGCGCATCGCGCATGTCTCGCTGGAGGAGCTGGGCAGGGAGCTGTTCTCGGTGCAGGGGGCGGACGACAAGCCCATTGAGGATCTGTTCGGCACAGACTACAAGGTTTTCCACATTGCCGAGCACAACATCGGCGTCAGCCAGATCACCTGTGCCGAGGCCGAGGGCCTCCTCTCGCGGCGGGACGAGTTCCTTGCCTATATGGAAAAGCTCAAGCACGACAAGGATTTCAACTTCGTGATCCTGATGATCACGGATGTGCTGCAGGAGGGCTCGCATATACTCTATGTGGGCGGGGACGAGGAGATGCAGCAGGCCTTTTCGGTGGAGCCGAAGGACCACTACATGTTCCTCCCGGGCGTGATGAGCCGCAAGAAGCAGATCATCCCGATGCTCACCGCTCTCTGGGGGTAAGAATAGTTTCCAGCATGTTTTTTTTGACTTTAAAACGCCGGGGCATGACCGCCCCGGCGTTTTTGTCTGATTATGCAATTCTGGAAAACGGAAATCAGTCCGCGACGTCAATATCAAGGCCCAGCTCCTGCGGACGGAAGCGCGGACAGACGTTCTCAGAGACCGTGATGACGGAGGCGGCCAGGCGCGTGCCGATCTCCACGGCCTCCGGCATGGTCTTGCCGTAGGTCAGCCCGATCGCCGCGCCGGCACAGAAGGCGTCGCCCGCGCCGGTGGTGTCCCGCACGGTCACACTGCTCGCCGGGTACACGCCGCGCACGCCGTGCTTGTCGGCATAGACCGCGCCGCGGCTGCCCATGGTGACGATCATGGAGGGAAATTCGGCGTTGGCCAGATTCTGGCTGAGAACCTCGCACAGCTCCTCCGGCGTCATGTCGCTGTAATCGGCCACAAAGAGGATGCCCGCCTCCTGCACGTTGCAGACGAAGCAGTCGATGTCCTTGAGGAAATCGCGCCGCTGGGAGGCAATGGACATGTTCGCCACGACGGCGTAGACCTTTTTGCCGTACTTTTTTGCGTACTTCAGCACGCGCTTGACGACCTCCTTGTCCAGGTCGATCTCAATGACGATGCTGTCGGCCTTCGAGAAGATCTCGTCGCCCTTTTCGTCCAGCAGTTCCACAAGCGCGTCCATCTTCGGCCGCTTGGAGATCGAGCCGACCACGTCGCCCGTCTCGTCAAACACGGCCAGCCACAGGCCCATGCCGTCCGGCGTGGTGACGATGTAATCGGTGTTGACCCGGTGATTGCGCAGCTTGCGTACCACCTCGCCGCCCTCGGCGGTGTCGTCGACCATGCTGACGAAAACCGGGCGCAGCTCCACATTGGCGATATCCTCCGCCACATTGCGCCCCACGCCGCCGTGCACAAACTGTACGCTGCCGGCGTTGCGCCCGCCGGGGATATACAGATCCTCGGGGAAGCCCTTGATATCCACAAAAACGGTGCCCACGACTACGATCGCCATCTTGCGTTCTCTCTTTCTCTATGAATTGGATTTATGCTTTGTCAAAGCTGTGGAGCCAGTCGGCGCGGACATAGTAGACGATCAGAAAGATCGTACTGAGCAGCCACGTCAGCGGATAGACCCAGTTGACCACGTCGATCGAGCGGAAATACGGCATCGCGACGGCGATGAACGCCACGCGCACCACGCACCAGAAAATCAGCATCGCCAGCATCGGGATCGAGGCCTTGCCCGCGCCGCGCAGCACCGCCGAGAGACAGTGCGAGGCCGCCAGCAGGAAAAAGAAGACCGAACAGATCTGCGCCTTTCTGACACCGAAGGCGATCGCCTCCGGCTCCTTGGTGAAGGCGCCGATCAGATAGGGCGCGGAGAGATAGATCGCAACGCCGATCAGCTCCGCCGCCGCAATGGAACAGAGGATGCCGAAGCGGGCGCCCTTCTTGGCCCGGTCGTATTCGCCCGCGCCCAGATTCTGGCCCACAAAGGTGGTCAGCGCCATCTGAAAGCTGGTGATCGGCAGGAAGGCGAAGCCCTCGATCTTGGAATAGGCGCCGCAGCCGGAGACGGCCATGGTGCCGAAGGCGTTGATGTTGGACTGTACCACGACGTTGGCAATGGCGATGACCGAGTTCTGCAGGCCGGTGGGCAGACCGTAGCGTACGATCAGCACCGTCATCTCCCGGTCAAAGCCGATCTCCCGGATCACGATCCGGTGGCTGTCGTGCGTTCGCAAAAGCTTCACGGCGCAGAGGATCGCGCTGATGAACTGTGCCAGGATCGTGGCCAGCGCGGCGCCCGTCACGCCCAGAGAGAACACCGCCACGAACAGCAGGTCCAGCACCACGTTCAGAGCCGAGGAGATGATCAGGTACACCAGCGGGCTGCGGCTGTCGCCCACGGCGCGCATGATGCCGCACAGGGAATTGTACATCACCAGCCCCATGGAACCGGCGAAGAACACGCGGATATAGGTGACGGACAGATCCATCACGTCCTCCGGCGTGCCCATGAGCCGCAGCAGCCAGGGCGTCAGCGTCGTTCCCGCCGCCGTCAGCACCAGGCCGACCACCAGGTTGAAGGCCACCGTGGTGTGGATCGAAAGACGCATCTTTTTCTCGTCCCTCGCACCGAAATAGCGCGAAGTCACCACACCGGCGCCCATGGAAACGCCGCCGAAAAAGCTGATGAGCAGGAAGACAAGGTTGCCTGTGGCGCTGACGGCGGCAAGCGCGTCATTGCCGACAAAATTTCCCACGATCAGCGCGTCGGCTGTGTTATAGAGCTGTTGAAACAGATTCCCGATAAAAACAGGCACTGCAAAGCGGATCATCTTGCCGCTGATGCTGCCCTCGGTCATCAAAAGCTGAGAAGAATGCAACACGCGTCACCTCAAAAAAAGTAAGGCCATTATAGGGGAAAACAGACCCCTGCGTCAAGTCAGAACAGCAGCGGCGCAAGAGCCTTCAGCCTGGCGCGCCTGAGCTTCCAGTCCGGAACCACGCAGGCGAGCGCGGCATAAAAGGCGGGGGAGTGGTCGGCGTGCAGAAAATGTGTCAGCTCGTGCGCGGCGACATACTCAATGCAATCCGGCGCCGCGGCGGCGAGAAAAGCGTTGAAGGTCACGATCCGCCGTTCGGGGCGGCAGTTGCCCCAGCAGGAGCGCATCGCGCGCATCCGGATCTCTGGCCGCGGCACGCCAAGCGGGGCAAAGCGCGGATAGAGCCTGTCGCAGGCCTCCCGGCACAGCCGCTCGCTCTCGGCGCGGTACCATGCGGCGAGCGCGCGCTCCACACGCTCCGCATTGCCCGTCTCGCGCACTTCGACGCGCAGAAGATCGCCCTCCGCCGTCACACGGCTCTGCCTGCCCTTTTCCACGCACAGCGTCAGCTCACGCCCGAGATAGAAAAGCCGCTCGCCGGAGACCCAGCGGCGCTCCCGGGGCGGCGCGCTCTGCTCGACGGCGCGCAGGATCAGCTCGGCACGGGAGAGAAGAAACTGCTCGATTACCTCCCGCGGTACCCAGCGGGCCGCGGAGACAAAAACCTCGCCGCCGCGGACGCGCAGATTGATGTTTTTCACACGCTTGCGTTCCAGCGTGTATTCGACCGGCGTTCCGCCGAGTGAAAGCAGATATTTCATGTCCTTTATTATACTTCCTGTGCGGAAAAAGGACAAGAGCCAAAGCAAAGACCGCTTCCGTTCCCTCTCTGCGCGCCGGCCGTGCAGAGAAGAAGCGGGAGCGAGCTTTTTTTCATGCATTCCGCCTTTACGCAAAAAAGAAATGCATTGAAACCAATGCAAATCTGCAAAAAACGCAGCGCGAAACGCAAGCGGAAAAAGCGGAGAAAAAACGGCTGAAGCCTTGCGGCACAAACTTTCCCTAAAAGAAAAAGGGGCAAAACGGGTAAAAATACGGAAAAATGAATCCGGAAAATACTTAATGCATGTTGCATAAAACGCGGCGGCGGAATTTGTAGGATCATATGGAAATACAAAAAGTTGAACCATTCAAGGGAAAATCAAGTATAATAAAGAACGGCGGAGGAGGGCGCGCCATGCCCTTTCCGGCCGTTTATGGAACAAAAATGAAAAAGAAAATAAACAGGAGGGATACGCAATGGTAAGGAAGTCGATGGACGGCAACGAAGCCGCCGCCTATGCAAGCTATGCCTTTACCGAAGTTGCAACCATTTATCCGATCACGCCCTCGAGCCCGATGGCCAACCATGTGGACGAGTGGGCCGCAAGGGGAAAGAAAAATCTGTTCGGCACCCCGGTCAAGCTGATGGAGATGCAGGCCGAGGCCGGCGCCTGCGCCGCCATGCAGGGCG
>CAMHER010000135.1 GCA_946184215.1 uncultured Clostridia bacterium
CCGTTTCTTCGGGCGAACCTGAGCGCAGGCTGTCGCAGCGCTGATGAAGCTTCCGCTTTGTGCTTTCCCCTCAAGAGGGAAGGCAGACGTCGAATAAATGATTCCCGGAAGGAGAAAGCCATGAACGACTATGAACGAGAACACAACGCGATCCTGCGGCGCCTGGGGGCTGAGTGCGCGGTGCTGCTGCGATCCAACGGGGCATTCCCGCTGTCTCAGCCCTGCGAAGTGGCGCTTTACGGCAGCGGCGCGCGCCGTACGATCAAGGGCGGCACCGGTTCGGGCGAGGTCAATTCCCGCTGCTTTGTCACGGTGGAGCAGGGCCTTGAGGACGCGGGCTTCACGATCAGCACAAAATATTGGATGGAGGACTATGAAAACCTGTATGCCTCCGCCCGCCGGGACTTTGTACGGGAGCTGAAGCAAAAGGCGAAAGAGCACCACACGGTAGCGATCCTGGAGAGCATGGGGGCGGTCATGCCGGAGATGGAGTACAACATCCCGCTGACTGGCGCGGGCGATACGGCGCTGTATGTCCTCTCTCGCATCTCCGGCGAGGGATCGGACCGCAGGGCGATCCCCGGCGACGTACTGCTGACCGAGACGGAAAAGCGGGATATCCTGGCTCTCAACGAAAAGTACAAGAACTTCCTGCTGGTGCTGAACGTGGGCGGCGTGGTAGATCTCTCCGCGGTGGCAGAGGTCGGCAACATCCTGCTGCTCAGCCAGCTGGGTGTGGAGACCGGCAGCATTCTGGCCGATCTGCTGCTGGGGAAGAGTGTCCCCTCCGGCAAGCTGACGACCACCTGGAGCGCATGGGCGGACTATCCGACGATCGGGAGCTTCGGCGAGAAGGACGATACCCGCTACAAAGAAGGGATCTATGTCGGCTATCGCTACTTTGACACGGTAGGGCAGAAGGCGCTGTTTCCCTTTGGCTTCGGCCTGGGCTATACGAGCTTTGCCCTATCCGGCGCCGAGACCGCGCTTGACGGGGAGACCGTCACGGTGAGCGCGGAGGTCAGAAATACCGGCAGCCTGCCCGGCAAAGAGGTGGCGCAGCTCTATGTCTCCGCGCCGCAGGGAAGATTGGACAAACCTTATCAGACGCTGGCGGCCTTCACCAAGACGGGGGAGATCGCGCCCGGAGAGAGCGAAAACGTGACGCTGTCCTTCTGCTTGCGTGATCTTGCCTCCTATGACGAGAAGCAGGCGGCGTGGATCCTGGAGAAGGGCGACTATGTGCTGCGCCTGGGCAATTCCAGCACGCAGACAAAGCCCGCGGCCATCCTGCGTCTGGACGCGGACGCGGTGACCCGGCAGGGGAAAAACTGCCTGGGCAAGCCGGATTTTGCCGACTTCAGACCCGAAAAGCGCGAGGAAAAGCCCCTGCATTTCGTAAAGGTGATCCCTGTCAGCGCATCGGCGATCCGGACGGAAACGGTCAGCTATGCCGGCCATCACGAGATAGATCCGGCAATCGCAGCCCTGACGGAGGAAGAACTCGCGCTGTTGAACATTGGCGCCTTCGATCCGAGAGCGGGCAGCCTGAGCGTGATCGGCGACGCTTCCCAGACGGTGGCCGGCGCCGCGGGCGAGACGGTAAACCGCCTGAAGCAGAAGGGGATCCCGTCGCTGGTCATGGCGGATGGCCCCGCCGGACTGCGGCTGAGCCGTCACTATACCGTGGATGAGAAGGGCGCTCATCCGGTCGGCGAGACCATGCCGGAGAGCATGCTGGAGCTGATGCCCGGCGCTGTGGCCTGGCTGATGAAGAAGCTGGGCGGAAACGGCAAGGCTAAGGGCGAGATCCGAGAGCAGTATTGCACAGCCATTCCCATCGGAACCGCGCTGGCGCAGAGCTGGAACCTGGATGTGGCCGAAGCCTGCGGCGATCTGGTGGGCGACGAGATGGAACGCTTCGGCGTGCAGCTGTGGCTGGCTCCGGCGCTGAACATTCACCGCGATATCCGCTGCGGACGCAACTTTGAATATTTCTCCGAGGATCCGCTGATCTCCGGCAAGTTTGCCGCCGCCATCACAAAGGGCGTGCAGAAGCACCCCGGCTGTGGCACGACGGTCAAACACTTCGCCGCCAACAATCAGGAGACAAATCGTTATAATTCCAACAGCCAGGTCAGCGAGCGGGCCATGCGTGAGATCTATCTCAAGGGCTTCGAGATCGCCGTGAGGGAGAGCCAACCCCATGCGCTGATGACCTCCTACAATCTGCTCAACGGCGTCCATACCTCCGAGCGGCGCGATCTGCTGGAGGATATCCTTCGCTGCGAGTTTGGCTATGCGGGCATCGTGATGACCGACTGGATCATTGCCGCCGTGTCCGGCAAGGGAAACAAATATCCCGGACCGGTCTCGGCGAAGATCGCGGCGGCCGGGAACGACCTGACCATGCCGGGCGGCAGAGGCGACTATAAGGCCATGCTGCGCGGTTTGAAGAGCGGCGTCGTCAGCCGTGAGCAGCTTCAGATCAACGCCAGCCGTGTCTATCGGATGGCACAGAAGCTTGTCAAAAAAGGCTGATGGACTTTTTTGACAAGCCGAGCAAAGCCGGCAGCGGTCATGTGACCGCTGCCGGCTTTGCGTCCGGGAGGCGGAAATGTACTTGACAAGGATTTGCCGAGGCGCTACAATCCTTCCGCAATGCGCCGGAAGGCGCGGGAAAGAGAGATGAAACAGCATGTCGGAAAAACGGATCGTGACGGCTCTGTATTCGTGGGTTCAGGGGTCGTTCTGGATGAGCTTCTGCGTTTCCGTGTCCTTTGCGGCGGTCTATCTGCAGGGACTGGGATATGACAACACCACGCTGGGGCTGATCCTTGCGTGCGGCAATCTGCTGGGGGCGCTGCTCGGTCCGGCATTATCGTCTCTTGTGGACCGGAAACGGACTGTCAGCGCCGCAAGACTGATCCCGGCACTGCTTTTTGTGCAGGCGCTCTGCCTTGCACTGCTGCTTTCTTTCCCCAAAAGGTGTGCTGTGACGGCTCTGGCCTACGTGGCCTTTATCGCCTTTTCCCTGAGCGTGAACTCCATGAATCTGAAGCTGTATGTTGACTTCAGCTATCGCGGTATGACGATCAACTATGGCCTGACCCGCGGGATGGGCTCGCTGGCTTTCGTGCTGGCGTCCATGCTGCTCGGCGTCTTGACAGAGCGGCTTTCCGTCCGCATCCTGCCCACAGCGGGGCTTGCGCTCACGCTCCTTCAGTTTACCGCGCACCTTTGCCTCTGCCGTCATCTGCCGCCGGAAGGGGACGGGGAGCGCATGCAGCGTGAAACGGGCTCTGTGTTTGCCTTCCTGCGCGCGCATCGGCGCTTCGTCGTCCTGCTGGCCGGCACGGCTCTGGTCTTTTTTGCACACAACACGGTAAGCAGCTTTTTGATCAACATTACGCGCGCCGTCGGCGGCAGCACCGAGGATATGGGCTATATCAACAGCTTCATGGCTGCGGTGGAGATCCCGGTGATGCTGCTGTTCACAAGCCTTTTCGGGCGAAGACGTATCTCTTCGCTGCTTCGCGCGGCGTTTGGCTTTTTTGTTCTGAAAACGGCGGCTGTGGCGCTTGCTCCGTCCGTACCGGCGCTGTATGCGGCCTTCCTGCTTCAGGCGCCGTCCTTTGCGCTTTATACCGCGGCGATCGTGCCTTATACCGCGCAGACGATCGACTATGCCGACGCGGCAAAGGCCCAGAGCCTGGCGTTTTCCATGACGACTCTCGGCTCCGTTCTGGCGAGCCTGATCAGCGGCTGGCTTCTCGACCGCGTGAGCGTCGCGGCGACGCTGGGCATCGCGGTGGGCGTTTGTATCCTCGGCGCGGCGATCGCGTGTCTTGGCGTCGCCGACGGACGGAAAAGCAGGGAATGATGAGGGAACTTTCGCCGTCTCAGTAAGGCCAGGGGGCTTCTTTGCAGGAAAGAAAAAGACAGGAAAAACCCTTTTTCGACATAGTGCATAAAAAGGGGTTGACATATTGCTTGGACAGTTGTATAATCTGATTCGTGGAGCGGGACGTCATCCCGCGATGTGATCGGCATCTTAACCCGAAAGCCATGCAAGGGCGTTAGGTACTTGCAAGTCGGCGGGCGACATTAAAACCGGTCAGCGCTTCTCCCGCGGCGATAGCCGCGCCGCGTGGAGCGGGCATCCTTACAGTACTTTGTTGTAAGGGCATGCATAATGCCGCCGGGTCTTCCGGCGGCATTTTTTTTGCGCGATCGCCCCTGTTATGCCTCGGCAATGATGCGGCGGATGACCTTTTCGCAGCGTTTCCTGTCGTAGACGACCGGCACGGGATAGACGGGGTTGGCCTCGGCCAAAGCCCATCGGATCATCTGGGGGATGTCCTCCTCCTTGATGAAATCGAAACCAGTCGGAATGTTCATCCGCTTGTTCATGGCACGGATCTCGTTGATGAACGCCCCGGCCTTCTCCGCGTCCGTGCCGGTAAATTTCACGCCGGTCAGCTCCGCAAGGTGAGCCAGCTTCTCCCAAACCGCCTCGCCATAGTCCTCCAGCACGATGGGAAGGATCACGGCGTTTGCCAGGCCATGGGGCGTGTTGTACAGGCCGCCCAGTGTGTGAGCGATGGCATGGACGTTGCCCACGCCCGCCCGGGTGAAGGCAAAGCCCGCCTTATAGGAGGCGATCAGCATCTGCGTACGCGCCTCCATGTCATTCCCGTCGTTATAGGCTCGCTCCAGATATTGAAAGATCTCGCACACGGCCTCCTCCGCCAGGCGGATGCTCTCCTGCGTGTTATAGGTCCAGCAGACGTAGGCCTCCACCGCGTGGGTCAGCGCGTCCATACCGGTGGTGGCGGTGATCTTCTGCGGCAGCTCGCGGGTCATCTCCGGGTCAAGGATCGCGTACTTTGGAACAAGGTGCAGATCCATCAGCGCGTACTTGTGGTGCGTATCGCCGTCAGTGATGACGGCGGCAATGGTGGTCTCGGAACCTGTGCCGGCTGTCGTTGGCACGGCAATATAGGGCGGGATCTTCTTCCCCACCTTCAGAAGCCCCGCCATCTGTCCGACTTCCGTGTTCGGCCGTACGACACGGGCAGCGGCCGCCTTGGCCGCGTCCATCGGGGAGCCGCCTCCGATGGCGATGAAGCCCTCGCAGGCCTTTTCCAGATACAGCTTCTGGATCCGGTTGACCGTGTTTACAGACGGATTGGCTTCAACCTCGGCATACAACTCGTAGGAGATACCGGCCCTGTCTAGTTCCGTGAGGATCTTCGGCGCAAGCTTTTTGCCGACAGTCGGGCCTGTGACGACCATGACCTTGCCGACCTCTTCCTTTTTCAGCAGCTCCGGGATCTTCCGGATGCTGCCCACGCCGGAGACCGGGACCGGCCGGCGCCAGTATAGGCAACGGGCCCCCACGTTAAAGACGGCCTGGAAGCTGCGATAATATGCCTTTTTCACTGCACCCATCGTCAAGTCCTCCTTTATTC
>CAMHER010000136.1 GCA_946184215.1 uncultured Clostridia bacterium
GGGCGCTCTCGGCGCTGCCGAGTATGCCCGCCAGAAGGGCCTTGCCAAGAAGTAATCCCTTTTGTGGGAATAACACCGAAAGGAGCATCATTGCTGCATGGATAAGATCTTAAAGTTCATTTTCAGTCTGATCAAAGTGCTTCTGATCGTCGTTGTCGTCCTGTTCGTCGTCTACTTCTGGAACCTTGACCAGAAGCTTCTCGGTTGGGCCTACAAGCAGGTCAACCTGATCTTCGACCGCAAGAAAGTAAACCAGGTATTCTAAATGGAGCTGTACAATTCTCTGTTCCACGATACCACGGCGCTGCTGGAAAAAGGACGGCCGACGGTGTGGCCATATGAGCCGAACAACGCCTGCAGGTCGCTTGAAAACAGCGAGCTCGTCCTCCAGAAGGACGCGGCTTACGAGCTCGGCGCTTCCGGAAAGGGATCGGCCAACTATGTGCTCTTCACCTCCTCTCCGGAGCTTGTGGATCGCGATCAGGTCCTCCTTTACGGACCGGATCTGAAGGACATCCACGGCGACTGCGACTTTGCGCGCATCGTGCTGCTGCGTGTCGGCGTGCTCGACGGGGACGACGAAAAGGTTTACCGCACGCTCAAGGATATCGAGTTTGCCAAGTACCATGTCAACCTCGAGGGCTACATGGTCCGCATGTCGCCGGAGTCGTACCGCGAGCAGGTGCGTCTCAGCCGGCAGGCCGTCCGCAAGGGCATCAGCTTCCGTCAGGTCGGCAACAGCTATATCAAGGCCTACAAGCAGGATGAGAACGTCCTGAACGCGACGGTGATCTTCGTCACGGCGCCCGGCTTTGATTACGCCGCCATGAAGGCCAATGCCAAAAAGGCCAGCGACGTCACCGGCACCCTCACCCACATTCTCGAAGGCCTGCCCACCGATTGCTCGGTCTGCTCGCTCAAGGGGATCTGCGATGAGGTCGAGGGCATGAAGGAGCTGCATTTCGGCGTCGGCGCAAAGGGCACCGATAAGCACTGATTCACATTTTCCATAAAACAGGAGAGAGAAATCTCTCCTGTTTTATTACCCCTTTCTACACCCTTCTGCGGCCTTAAGAATTATTATGATTGAAAAGGAAGAGCGGGAATAGTATAATAAGGCGCGCGACAGGAGGTCGTTTATGAAGTCTATGTCTAATTCTGAAACCAACTATCAAAAGCCAAGAAAAAGGACGAGAAAGCGCGCACGGGCCCTTTTGATCGTTTGCGTGCTGCTCGTGATCGCCATTTGTGCGGTCGGTTTTCTTTTTGCGCGTTCTGTACTCTCCGATGCCCGTATGGTCAAGGCTGACCTCCGGGAGGTGCTTTCCTGCCTGCGGGAGCAGGATGCGGACGGAGCCGCTGCGGCGACGGACAAGCTGGAGCAGGACGCTGCCGAGTTGGACAAGCTCTTAAACTCGCCCGAAATGTCTCTGCCCGCAAAACTGCCCTTTGTTCAGAAGGAGATAACTGCCGCGCGCGCTCTCTGCTCGCTGCTGCGGGACACGACAGACAGCCTTCTCAAACCTGCGGTTGCCTTTCTGCGGGAGTATCCGCTCTCTGCCCTGCGGGACGGAGAGGGAAGCATAGATGCCGATACAGTCGGTGCGATCGTTGACTTTGCGGAGGAAAAACGCGGCGCGATGATCCGTTTTGCCGAATCGGTCGATTCCGTCAATGCTCTGCCATTCGGGAAGCTGGAGAGCCGCTTCCCCGATCTGAAGGAGGAGCTTGGCGTGGCCGGAAGTGCGGCACGGCTGATCGCAGACACAACCGATCGTGTCATCAAGCCCGCCTTCGATTTCTTTCGGGGGCATCCGTTCTCTGACCTGAAAACGGAGAGCGGCGGTCTGAATCTTGAACTGATCGGCGCCTATATTGAATTCTTTGAAGAGGCCGGCCCTCAGATGGAGAAGTTATCCGATCAGCTCCGGGAATTCAATCCTGGAAGCCTTGACGACAGCGGGATCGTTGACAAGATCCGGGACACGTTTGAGGAACTGATGCAGTACTATCACCAGGCAGAGACCTATCTGCCCCTGGTAAAGGCATTCCTCGGCAACGGGGAGGATCGGGCCTATCTATTTGCCGCCCAGAATTCCTCTGAGATCCGTGCTTCCGGCGGCTTCCCCGGCGCAATGGGCATGATACGGATAAAAAACGGTGAGATCATCATCGAAGATTTTCGGCCTGTCACGGGCATGATCAATTATTACGGCTCCTGGCGGAGCGAAATCTCAACCCAGGAGATCATGCTTTTCTCCGACTGGTTCTATGCACCGCGGGATGCGGACTTCTGCCCGGACTATGAGCGCGTTGCTTCGATCTGGGCCATAGCGTACGAGGAGGAGCAGGGCGAACGGGTAGACGGCGTTCTGGCTGCTACCCCTGCGATCGTGCAGCGCCTTCTCCGCATCGTTGGAGACATTGAGCTCTCAGACGGGCGCGTCCTCACCGACAAAAATGCCACACGGGTGCTGGAATACGATCTCTATTACGACTATATGGGCAGAGAGGACAACACCTCCGTCGGCAACGATATCACCAACGAGCTGTTTGCCGAGACGGCTAAGACCGTCGTCGGAAGAATGATGAGCAGCCTGGATGCGCAAAGCGCGCTGAAGCTCCTCAAGATCCTGACGGAAAGCGCAGAGGATCGTACGCTGATGCTCTGGCTTGCGGATGAGGAGGAGCAGGCGGCGGTCCGATCTGCCGGCCTTGACGCAGGGCTCGACCGGGATCCGGCAAAGCCTCATGCCGGCATCTACATCAGCCTGAATAACGCCAGCCGCCTGGGCTGGTTCCTGGACATGGAGCCGCAAATCACCGAACTGGAGCGGCATGAGGATGGATCCCGGGTTTATTCTGTCACGGTGGAGCTTACCAACACCATGACCCAGGAAGAAATTGACCGCGCCTCCAGCTACATCACGGGTTACCCGCGTGGGGTCTTTACGGGGCTGATCCACCTCTTCGCTCCGGCCGGCGGCACGATCCAAAATGTGGAGACAACAGGCAACCTGTTTTTTGCCTACGACGAATACCATGATCTTCAGCTTGCCTACGCCAAAAACATTTACCTGAACCCCGGCGATAGCGTTACGATAACCTACACGCTCACGACCGCAGCCTGCGAACAGGAGGATCTTGATCTCAGCATAACGCCGACGCTGACAGATTACCGATAACAAATCTCAAAAAGGCACCGGATATTTCGATATCCGGTGCCTTTTTGACGCGCTGACGCTCCAATATTTACTTATATGCGGCAAGCAAAAGCCGCGCAGCCAAAAGCGCAAGGGCAACGCGCCAGATTATCGCGCCCTCTGCTTCCTCGCCGGAAGTCGGATCTCTGTCGGAGCAGAGCAGCGCGAGCAGCGGGAAGAACAGCGGCGTGGTAAAGGGCTGGGCGATGTTGACCGCGGCCTGCAGCGAATAGGCGGCCACCGCAAGTCCCAGCGCTGTCCGCACCGGACTCGGCTTCCGCAGGGCTCCGCGCAGCGCCGTGGCGAGCAGAGCCAGATAAGCGCCAAGCCCGAGCAAGCCGCCGGTCAGCAGATAGTGCAGATATTCGTTGTGTGCGCTGTCGGTCACCGCGTCGGAAAAAAGGCGGTGCGTCCGGTCCCACTCCGCAAGCGAGCCCGCGCCGCTGCCGATCAGCTTTTGCGGGAGGGACGAGGCGCGGAACATCTGCCAGAAGCTCAGCCATTCCGCCCCGCGGTCGGTGCCCCAGGAGGGGGAGAAGACCAACATGGAGGCATAAGGCGCGGGGAGCCGCTCGCGCCAGAGCGTATTGGCCAGCACAAGAAAAACAAGCCCCAGCAAGCACAGAGCGCCAAGCGCAAAAGCGCAGAAGCGCCGAACACGGAGCACAAAGCTGTCCGCACCGCGGCGCAGCCACAGCCAAAGCGCCATGCTCCCGGCGCAGAGAACAAGCAGCACGACAGGCGTACAGACAAGCGCCCCCAGCGTGCTCATCCGGTAGAGCGCCCAGCGCTTCATCGCAAGCGAAAAGCCAAGCGCCGCCGCCGCGCTCAGTGCCCAAAGCAGCGGGATCCGCCGCAGCATCTCCGTTTCCCGGCAGAACAGCGGCAGCAGCAGAAAGAAGCCCAGCGCGCCCAAAACAAATCCCTCCGTCCGGGCGGCCATGCCGCCGCAGAGCGCAAGCAGGGCGACAAAAGCCCAGATCGCCGCGGCCGGCCGCTTCCGCGCGCCGATGGCAAGTGTCCCGGCCAGGGCGAGGAACAGCACGCACAGCGCGCTGAGAAACGAGACGTTGCCCACGGTGGAAAAGAAACGCGGCCGCTCAATCTCCGGTGAGACGGCGCGCAGACCGAGAAGATCCAGACCGAACAGCTCACCGACCGCCAGCAGCGCGCAGAGCGAGAAGCCAAGCCCCAGCGCAAAGCGCACCAGCGGTGAGAGAGAAGCATGCCGTCGCAGCAGCAGAAATACCGCGCCGTAGAGCGCAAAGCTCAGGATCCCCTGAAAACGGTTGTCCGGGGCGAGAAAAGCGGAGGCCGGCCGGAAGAGCAGGCTGGAGAGAATGTGCGTCAGGACAAAAGCGAGAAGCAGACCATCCGGAAGCGAGGGCGGCGTGAGCGTGCCCCGTCCCTCCTTGTCCAGACAGAGCCACAGCACGGCGGCGAGGACAAGCAGCCCCGAGAGCACCCAAAAGACCGTTGCCTTGGTGCGCGTGATGTCAAAATACGCGTCGTGCACCGTGAGCGGCAGCATCACGCCCAGCAGCGAAAGATATCCCGTACACAGGATTTCGCCTGCCGATATGCCCTTTTTCACGGCTCTTTTCATGGACGGACTGCTCCTTTGGGGGATTTGATCAACGCATACACTATACAACATACTCCGGCAAAATACCACCTAATAAACCTTAAAAAACCCGGGAGAGCCGCAGCTCTCCCGGGTCGGATGAAAGAATCTTTACTTGCTGATGATGTCGCGGGTGTCGCGGGCGATGACCAGCTCCTCGTTCGTGGGGATGACGAAGACCTTGACCTTGCTGTCGGGCGTGGAGATCATCACATCCTCGCCGCGCTTGGAATTGGCGGCATCGTCGAGCTTGACGCCGAGATAGCCAAAATATTCGCAGATGCCCTTGCGGGTCTCCTTGCTGTTCTCGCCGACGCCGGCGGTGAACACGATCGCGTCCACGCCGTTCATCGCGGCGACGTAGGAGCCGGCGACCTTGGCGACCCAGTAGTTGAACATGTCGAGCGCGAGCTTGGCCTTGTCGATGCCCTCGCCGGCGGCCTTGTCCAGATCACGGAAGTCGGAGGACACGCCGGAGACGCCCAGCACGCCGGACTTCTTGTTGAGGATGTTCAGCATCTCGTTGATATCGTTGCCGTACTTGTTCATGATGAACTGGATCACGCCCGCGTCCAGATCGCCGCAGCGGGTGCCCATCGGCAGACCGACCAGCGGCGTGAAGCCCATGGAGGTGTC
>CAMHER010000137.1 GCA_946184215.1 uncultured Clostridia bacterium
GCGCCTCCAGGATCATGGCGTAGTAGCCCTTGCCCGCGATGTAGTACGGGAAGCAGAGCGAGTACGAACCGACGGAGGTGCTGCCGTCCTCAGCCAGCGTCGAGAGCATGACGGTGGGCATGGGGATGTAGGAGCTGGTCTGGTAGAAGTTGTCTACGATGCGGAGATCTTTGAAGCTGCTCATGGGGTTTCCTCACTTTCCTGTTGTGTACTTTGCATAGTTTTTCCCCTTGGGGTGATCGCAATTTGCGTGAAATATTATATTCCTTCTGCCAAGGCTTGTCAATCAGACGCGGCCGCCGCGCAGGCGGGAGCACTTTACAGCTGCAGCCGGTTTTGTTATAATCAAGAAAAAAGAGAGGGGATCATCGCATGAAAAAAATACCGCTCGGCTCGACCGGACTTACCGTCACCAAGACCGCGATGGGCTGTCTGCCCGTGCAGCGCTGCGACATGGATTACGGCGTAAAGCTGATCCGCGCGGCCTACGAGGGCGGCATCCGCTATTTCGACACAGCCAACGCCTATACCGACAGCGAGGAAAAGCTCGGTCTCGCGCTGGAAGACGTGCGCGATCAGGTCGTGATCTCGACCAAGAGCCAGGCGCGCGACAAGGCAGGCGTGCTGGCGCATATTGAAAACAGCCTGAAGATGCTGCGCACCGACCACATCGACCTCTTCCAGTTCCACAACGTTCCCGAAATGCCCGATCCGAATGACCCGGACGGTGCCTTTGCCGGCGCACTGGAGGCCAAGAGCCGCGGTTGGATCGACCACATCGGCGTGACGACGCACCGCGTGGGCGTGGCGGAGGAATGCATCGAATCCGGCCTCTTTGAAACGCTGCAGTTCCCCTTCAGCTATATCTCGTCCGAGCGCGACCTTGCCCTTGCCGGCAAGTGCAGGGAAAAGGGCATGGGCTACATCGCGATGAAGGGGCTCGCGGGCGGGCTTCTTTCCAATCCCCGCGCCTGCCACGCCTTCATGAAGGGCTATGACAACGTGGTGCCCATCTGGGGCATCCAGAAGCTGGAGGAGCTCGAGCAGTGGCTTGCCGTGGCCGAGGAGGACCCGGACATGGACGAGGAGCTTGCCGCAGTGATCAAGCATGACCGTCAGGAGCTCGCGGGCGGCTTCTGCCGCAGCTGCGGCTACTGCATGCCCTGCCCGGTGGGGATCGAGATCCGCAACTGTGCGCGCATGAACATGCTGCTGCGCCGCTCCCCCTGGCAGCAGTACATGACGGAGGAGTGGCAGGCGAAGATGAACAAGATCGAGGACTGTCTCGGCTGCCGCCGCTGCGCCTCGCGCTGCCCCTATCAGCTCGACACGCCCAATCTCTTGAAGTACATGCTCAAGGACTACCGCGAATTTTACGAGGCGCACAAGGATCAGCTCTGATGCGTCTGGCGCTGTTCGCTTCACGGCTTCCCCTTGAGGGGAAGCTCCGCGAAGCGGTGATGAGGTGTTTTCACGGCCTTCTGCTCTCCACCTCATCCGCCCCAGTGTGCGCACTGGGGCACCTTCCCCTCAAGGGGAAGGCTTTTTCTCCGGGCTTATCACTTCAGTCCTTTTGAACCAATCGTCCAACGACAGGTTCTCCTAAATAAAAACCAAGGCGCGGGGAGCGATCAGCTCCCCGCGTCGTGGCTGTGTGATTCAATTGCTGTTTTCTTCATGGGACGGGGAACCGTCCCATGTTCCACATTTGCTGTTTTCGTCGTGGGACAGAGAACCGTCCCCTGTCCCACTTCCATTCTTACCCACCGCTTTCTTCTGTTCCAACAGTATACCAATAGTCTTGCTTATAGAAAGCTTTCGACTCTCTCCCAATATAGGCACAAGCAAAACAACCGATTTCTGTTTTCTCGTCTGTCGGTGCAAAAATATGAAGGAAAAAAAAGGTTGATCCCTGCTCGTCTTGTATCTTATTTGTATTGTCGTTCCTACTTAAAACCAGAACAATATAGTTGTCGTCCACTCCGTTTCCTTTAAAAATCGTCGCAAAACCCGGTCCGAGAAATTCCTTTAATATAACGTGGCAGTTGATAGGAACAAACCCTTCGCTAGTATCTTTTAAAACATCAAAATCAACTTTGCTTGGCGACTCTTCGTACATGATGAATACTGAATTCTCTCCGTGTACTATTTGATAGTTTTCATATCCTTGAGCCTGACAATAATTCTCTGGAGAGCTATACATAACCGAATTCATGCATGCAGAAAGAGAAAAAAGGATACCGAATAGAATTATTATAGAGATAAAATGCTTCTTCATCTTTAATCACCACCAGGCTTTGTTTTGACAAATCAATATGAAGGTTGGAAAACAACAGGGTTTCCGGTTTGAACAAGCTCATATATTAACAAGGCAACAATGGGATTAACAGAAACATTATGGGACGTGGGACAGGGGACGGTTCCTTGTCCCACCGTTCTTGGCTTATCCGCTACATCTTGCGACTGTCGTTTTCAGCGCGCCGGTCATTCGCGCCGCATGGCGTACTGGGACTCCGTTCTCAAGCAGCTTGGCAAGGACTTCTTTCTGCCGTTTCGCTGCGAGCCCCTGCACAATGGTACAGAAGACAGTTCCTTGTGTTCTCCCGAATTGCTGTGAGAACACGGGGCTTTTCCAGTCCCGGCTGTCTTTTTTCAGTCAACAAATCTCACCGAGCCGTCCAGCACGTCGTACACCGCGCCCCGGACCGAGACATTTTCGATCTCCGGATGCCCGGCAAACTCATGCCGGATGCGCCCGACCGCGTGCAGGACGTTTTTCTCGCAGGCGCGCAGCGGGTCGCGCTCTTCGCCGATGGCGGCGGCGATCTCGTCGGTGATATAGCGGATGAAGCCGTCGCTCTCGCCGTGCAGCGCCGCGCCCACCGCGCCGCAGCGCGTATGCCCCAGCACGACCACAAGCGGGCAGCCGAGGTGCGCCGCGGCATACTCGATGCTGCCGAGCTGGTGGTTGTCGAGCACGTTGCCCGCCACGCGGATCACGAACAGCTCGCCCAAGACGGCGTCAAAAATCTCCTCCGGGATCACGCGCGCGTCCGAGCAGGCGATCACGATCGCCCGGGGGTGCTGGCCGTGGACGGCCGTCCGCTCGCGCAGGGCGGCGTCGGAGCTCTCGCGGTAACGGCGGTTGCCCGCAAGGAGGCGCTCGATCCTCTCGTCGGTTTCCATCTGCTTTGCTCTCCTCTTTTCGTTTTTGTGTTTTTCTTGTTTTTATTATACCACGCTCTCCTCCCGTTGGGAAGACGCGCCGCTTCTCCCGGAACGCGAAAAAAGGCAGTTTACAGTATGCGGAAACTTTGGTAAAATAAGATATTGTTGTGGAGAATGATCCCCATCTCGCTTTTATGGCAGGCTTGATTCCGACAGGGAGGATTTCCTGATATGACAGATATGAAGAAAAAACAGGGCTTTCGCTTTGGTCTGTTCCTCGTGACGATCGGCATCGTCTACGGCGACATCGGCACCTCGCCGCTGTACGTCATGAAGTCGATCCTCGAGGGCAACGGCGGCATCGCCGCCGTGGACGAGGCGTTTATCATCGGCTCGCTCTCGCTCGTCATCTGGACGATCACGCTTTTGACCACGATCAAATACGTGCTGATCGCCATGAAGGCGGACAACCACGGTGAGGGCGGCATCTTTTCGCTCTATTCGCTGGTCAAGGGCTATGGCAAATGGCTGATCCTGCCGGCGATGCTCGGCGGCGCGGCGCTGCTGGCCGACGGGGTTCTGACGCCCGCCGTGACCGTGACGACGGCGGTCGAGGGTCTGCGCTCGATCGAGAGCATGGACCGCTTCCTCGGCGCGGGCCAGTGGAAGGTCGTGATCATCACGCTTTTGATCATCACGGCGCTCTTCTCGGTCCAGCACGCCGGCACCAGCCGCATCGGCAAGGCCTTTGGGCCGGTCATGCTGCTGTGGTTCAGTTTCCTCGGCGTGACGGGGCTGCTGCACATCACCGCGCTGCCCGTCGTGCTGCGCGCCTTTAACCCGATCTATGCCGTGCGCATCCTCTTCAGCCCCGCGAACAAGCTGGGCTTCATGATCCTCGGCAGCGTGTTCCTCGCCACGACGGGCGCGGAGGCGCTGTATTCCGACATGGGTCACGTCGGCAAGGAAAACATTTATTTCTCCTGGCCCTTCGTCAAGCTGTGCCTGATCCTCAACTATCTCGGCCAGGGCGCCTGGATCCTGCAGAGCCGCGGCAACGGCGCGCTCGCGGCCATCGAAGATCTCAACCCCTTCTTCCTGATGCTGCCGGAGGCGCTGCGCCCCTTTGCCGTCGTGCTCGGCGCGGCCGCCGCGATCATCGCCTCCCAGGCGCTGATCACCGGCTCCTACACGCTGGTATCCGAGGCGATCCTGCTCGACCTGCTGCCGCACCTGGAGATCCGTTATCCCTCTGACACCAAGGGGCAGCTCTACATAGGAAAAGTCAACAATCTTCTGTGGATCGGCTGCAGTCTGGTCGTGCTCTACTTCCGTTCCGGCGCGCGCATCGAGTCAGCCTACGGTCTTGCGATCACACTCACGATGCTGATGACGACGCTGCTGATTTCCGTATACCTGCGCAGGCTGCGCCGCCAGGTCGTCCTGTCCTGGGCGGTCCTGCTGCTCTTCGGCGCGATCGAGTCGATCTTCTTCATCTCCAGCCTCGGCAAGTTCATGCACGGCGGCTACGTCACGGTCTTCCTGACGCTGATCCTGCTGGCGATCATGATCATCTGGTACCGCGGCACGCAGCTCGAGCGCCAGTATTGCACGCGTCTGAAGCTGCGCGAGCATATCCCCAGCCTCGTCGCGCTGCACCAGGATGAAGAGATTCCCCTGCTGGCTCACAACCTCGTCTATCTCGAGGGCGAGACCGACGGTGAGCTGATGGACCGCGATATCCTCTACTCGATCCTCGACAAGGATACCAAGCGTGCGCAGGCCTACTGGTTTGTATCGGTTCACACGCTCAACGAGCCCCAAACCATGAACTATGAGCTTGAGCGATACGGGACGGACTGCATTTTCCGCATCCGCATCAACCTGGGCTTCAAGTGCGCCCAGCGCGTCAATGTCTACCTGCGTCAGATCGTACAGGATATGCAGGAACGCGGCGAGCTGCCCGTGCAGGATAAAAAGTATTCCATCTACGGCAAGTCCACGGTCGGCAACTTCAAGTTCTGCGTGATCCACAAGACCGTCACGACCAAGACGGAGCTGAGTGATCTCGACGAATTCATCCTCAACGCGAAATACTCGATCCGCAAGCTGGCGGGGTCGAAGGAAAAATGGTACGGATTGGACACCTCGACGCTGATCATGGAGAACGTCCCGCTGATTACCGGCGGCGGCAGCGCCGAGGGACGCATCCACAGAGCGTAGGGAGAACAAACCATGACAAACGAAAAA
>CAMHER010000138.1 GCA_946184215.1 uncultured Clostridia bacterium
GCGTGGTGGACGAATATTGGATGGACCACATCGACGCCATGGACGAGCTCAAGCGCGGCATCGGTCTGCGGGGCTACGGCTCGGTCAAGCCCATTGACGCCTACAAGCAGGAGGGCTTCGATATGTTCGAGGCCATGGTGCAGGGCATCCGGGAGGAGACCGTGCGCCGCCTGTACACCGTGCGCGTCCGCAAGGAGCAGCCGGTGGAGCGCAAGGCGGTGGCGAAGAACGCCGCGGCGAACGTGGGCGGCGGGGAAGAGAAGAAAAAACCCCTCAAAAAGGCGCCCAAGCCCGGCCGCAATGACCCCTGCCCCTGCGGCAAAATGAAGGCCGACGGCAGCCGACGGCTGAAATATAAAGAGTGCTGCGGCAGAAATGAATAGCGGCTTTGCGCCGCCGGGGGCGGATGCAGCAAAGCCGGTATTTCCGCAGCCGCGCCGCTTGCGGGCAGGTTTATATGCCTACCCGCAAACGGCAATAGCGGCAAGGCGGGCGATTATGAGCCATCCAGAGGTAACGCAATGTCTTTTATTGAAAACAGAGAAAATGATCTGGTCTATATGACCTCGTCCGTGATCGGCGTGCCCCACGCCTTTACGACCCGGTACGGCGGCGTGAGCGAGGGGATCTTCTCTTCGCTCAATCTCGGCTCGAACCGCGGGGACGACCCAGACGCGGTGCGGGAGAATTACCGCCGCGTCTGCGCGCTGATGGGCGCGGGAATCAACGAAGCGGCAGTCACGAAGCAGGTCCACGGCAATGTCGTGCGCGTGGTGACAGAGCGCGACCGGCATGTGTGTATGTCCGCCGTCCCCTATGAGGCGGACGGGCTTGTGACAAGCGTGCGCTCTCTTCCGCTGATGTGCTTCACGGCAGACTGTGTGCCGGTCCTGCTGTGCGACAGCGCGCACGGCGTGATCGCCGCGGTGCACGCCGGCTGGCGCAGCTCGGTGAGTGATATTCTGGGCAACGCTGTAAAGGAAATGTGTGCGCTTGGCGCGCGGAAGGAGAATCTCTGCGCGGCGCTTGGCCCGGCGATCGGCAAATGCTGTTTTGAGACCGACGACGACGTGCCTGCGGCCGTCGCGGTCTATCTCGGCGGCGAGACCGAGGGACTTTTCGTCCGCCGCGGGGACGGGAAAACACTTGTAGACCTGCGCGGAGCGAACAAGAGACGCCTGCTGCAGCTCGGCCTCCGGGAGGAGAACATCGACGTCTCCGACGAGTGCAGCTTCTGCAGCCATGAGAAATACTGGTCGCACCGCTATACAAAAGGGCAGCGCGGGAGCCAGGCGGCCGCCATCGTATTGAGGTAGAGAGATGAAGAAAACGATCAAACGAATGCTGACGCTGCTGTGCGCGCTGACGCTGCTGCTGACGCTCGGCGGCTGCGGACAGAAGGCGGAGGAGGGCAACTCGCTCATCTCCACGGGCGGGCGCGATATCGAAAAGGGCTATGCGGCGGACCATGTGTTTTCGCTCAACTCCAACAGCAACTTCAGCCTGAACCCCTCCGTCGCCACAAACCACTCCAACCAGCTGATCTGCTCGCTGGTGTACGAGAACCTGGTGGAGATCGACAACAACTTCGAGGTTATCGAGGGCGCGGGTCTGATCAAGGAGTGGAGCTGCTCGGACGACGGCAAGACCTGGACGCTGACCTATGACACCACGCACGTTTTTCATGACGGCAGCCCCGTCACGGGCAACGACATGCGCATGTCCATCGAATACTGCATCAACTCCGACCGCTATACCGGCCGCTTCGCCAGCGTACAGGGCGTGTCTTATACCGACAGCCAGCTGATCATTGCCCTGGGCATCCCCAACAAGCAGTTTATCAAGCTGCTCAACGTCCCCGTGGTCAAGGTCGGCACCAACGGCGATAAGCATCCGATGGGCAGCGGCCCGTACATGTACAACGAGGAGGGCACGCAGCTGCTGGCCTTCAACGGCCACAACGGCTACAGCAATCTGCCCGTGGACGTGATCTATCTCAAGGAATACTCTACGGCCGAGGATATCATCTCCGCCTTCGAGGACTCCTATATCGACGTGATCGTCAACGACCCCAGCAGCTATACCAACCTGGGCTATGCCAGCTCCAACGAGATCCGCACCTTTGCCACGACCAACATGCATTACATCGCCTTCAACGAGCAGAGCGACAGCTGCCGCTACAACAACGTGCGCGCGGCGCTGCAGTACGCCTTCGACCGCGAATACCTCGCAAATGAGATGCTGCACGGCAACGGCGTGGCGGCCAGCGTGCCGATGTATCCCACCTGCTCGATCTACCCCACCGCCCTGGCCGATTCGCTGAGCTTTGACCTGGAAAAGTGCAAGATGATCCTGGAAAACTTCGGCCTGAAGGACTCGGACGGGAACGGCAGCTTCGACAGCATGAGCGGCGCGGGGGACCTGACCTTTACGATGATCCTCTGCAGCGACTCCAGCGCGAAGGCCGGCATGGCGCAGAAATTCGCCCAGGATATGAAGTCCATCGGCATTACGGTGAAGATCTACGAGCTGGGCTGGGACGATTATCTCAAGGCCCTGGAGGACGGCGAGCTGGAGATCAGCGAAAACCGCACCGTGCAGTACGACATGTACTATGCCGAAGTCAAGCTGCGCAACGACTTTGACGTGACCGAGCTGCTGCAGGTGCGCAACGAGGACAACGAGAAGACCAACATCAACTTCACGCTCTCCCACGACCCCAGCTATGAGACCTATATCAACAACTATCTCGCCGCCGGCGACGCCGGACGCGAGACCGCGTACTATGCCTTCTGCTACTATCTGAGCAACAACGCCACCATCATCCCTCTGGGCTTTGAAAAGCAGCAGATCATCACCCACCGAGGCGTGATCAAGGGCGTGGACGCCAACGCCGGCAATCCGCTCTACGGCTTCCAGAACTGGGAAATCGACTTGAGCTGAACAGATACATCAACAAAAAGGAGATACAGACATGACCGACAGAGAACTGATGAGCAAGGCCAAAGAGGCCTCGATGAACGCCTATGTCCCCTATTCCCGCTTCCCGGTCGGCGCCGCTATCGAGTGCGATGACGGCGCGGTCTTCACCGGCTGCAACGTGGAAAACGCCGCCCTCGGCAGCACGATCTGCGCCGAGCGCACCGCCTGCTGCAAGGCCGTCAGCGAGGGTCACCGCAGCTTTCGCCGCATCGCGATCTACGCCGACAGTGAAAACTGGTGCACGCCATGCGGCGCCTGCCGTCAATTCCTGGCGGAGTTTTCCCCGGATATGGAGGTGCTCTGCGCCCGGGCCGGCGGCCGCTACGTCAGCTATAAGCTCTCGGAGCTGATGCCCCACGTTTTCGCCTTCTGATGGATCTCGAACAGCTTCGCATCTTTGCCGCCCTGGCCGAATCCGGCAGCTTCACCGCTGCGGGGAAGCGGCTGTATAAAAGCCACTCCTCCGTCAGCCGCACCGTCGCGGAGCTGGAGCGGGAGCTGGGCGTCACGCTTGCGGTGAGAGACCGCCGCAGCTTCGCCCTGACCGAGGCGGGCAGGACGCTCTATGAGCGGGGAAAAGAGCTGCTTGCCGCAGCCGCCGCGCTGGAAAAGAGCGTGAAAGAGGCGGAAACGAAATAAGGAAAGCGCTTTGGCAAAGGCCAAAGCGCTTTCCTTATATAATATGGAATCGGTTTCAACGAAAATCCCTGCCGCCCTCAAAGAACAGCGCCAGCGTGCCGGGGCCGACGTGCGAGCCGGTGACGGGCTCGTAAACGACGGTGACGATGTCCAGATCGCGGCGATATTGCCGCAGCATCGCAATCAGCGCATTGGCGTCTTCTTCGCAGTCGGCGTGGGCGATGCCGATGGTCTGGCCGGGCAGGTCCAAAGCAAAGGCGTTGAACTTTTCCGCCATCCCTTCGATCGCGCGTTTGCGGCCGCGGACCTTTTCAAAGCAGACGATCTTGCCCTCGTTGTTGCCCTTGAGCAGGGGCTTGATCTGCAGCACGGTGCCCACGGCGGCGGCCAGGTTGGAAAGACGCCCGCCACGCTTGAGATAGCGCAGGTCGTCCACCGTGAACACCTGGCAGATGCCGAAGCGGCGGTCCAGCAGCCGCTCGGCGGCGGCGTCCACACCCAGGCCGAACTCGCGGTAGCGCACGGCCCAGATCACCAGCAGGCCCTCGCCCAGCGAGGCGCCCAGCGCATCGACAAGCCGGAGCTTACGATCGGGAAACTCCTCCCGCAGGTCCGCCGCCGCGATCGAGGCGGAGTTGAACGAGCCGCTGATGCCGGAGGACATGCTGATGAAGAGAACGTCATGCCCCTGCTCCAGCTCCTCCCTGAAGAAATCGGAATAGCGCTGCGGTGAGATCTGCGAGGTCGTGACGATCTTGCCGTGACGCATATCGTCGTAAAAGGCCTTGCCGTCAAAGACAAAGTTCTCCGGCTCCCTGCCGTCGATCAGGAAGGAGTAGGAGATGCATTTTATTTTGTTTTCACGAAGATACTCCTCCGGCAGGTTCGCCGAGGTATCGGTCATGATGGTAAAACTCATGGGAAGCCTCCGTCGGTTTTTTTCACGGCGCACAAAAGCTGTGCCCTGTACACAGTATAATCGAAAAGAAGGAAAAACACAAACTCCCCTTGCCTGAAAACGCTCTACAGCTGCTCCGCCGGGCGGTAGAGAGCGGCAAAAGGGAACTCTACTGCCAGTAGAACAGGCACGGCGGCAAGCTTTTCCGGGCTGTCCCGGCACAAAATATACCCGATTATTTAACGAAAAAAACAATTTGTAGAGACGCACAAAAAAACATGGAAAAATTCTGCAAAAACAACGAAAAATCCCTTGACAAGTTGTTACCGCTCTGTTATATTATTCAAGCGCGCGTGTAAGGCACACGTATGCGCACTGCGAGGAAGCGGGAGATTGCTTGTTGAAAAACAAGGTAACTTCCGTGGAGTATGTCCGGTGTCCGGCGTAATGACGGGCACGCAATCGGGCGGGAAGAAACCTTATCCGGTACACGCGTATATCGCATGGACGGGGGATCGACCGGCTTGAAAGAGCCGGTTTGTTTTTCGGACGTGGCCTGATACGCACGGTTGTGTGTACAAGATTTCGGTTTCGTCCGTACGCAGAGAAGGGCGGTCCCAATGCCGCCGCCAAAAACGTACGAAAAAGGAGAAAAACACCATGGCAAACAACAAGAACATGATCCGCATCCGTCTGAAGGCTTACGATCATCAGCTGATCGACAAGGCCGCCGAAACCATCGTCGAGGCTGCCAAGCGCACCGACGCCAAGGTCTCCGGCCCCATCCCCCTGCCGACCAAGACCGAGATCGTCACGATCCTCCGCGCCGTCCACAAGTACAAGGACAGCCGTGAGCAGTTCGAGCGCCGCACCCACA